>JAEMTW010000022.1:0-4537 GCA_016462095.1 Thermoleophilia bacterium | reverse complement strand
CCTTCGGTGCGACCTTCGGTGCGGCTTTCGCTACACGCTTCTTCGGCTTCTCAATGGCGGCCATGGTGGCTCCTAGTCAGACGATCTTGAGGTAGCGGTCGTAGTCCCACTGGGTGACGGTCGTGATGAACGTGTTCCACTCGGACATCGAGATCACGGAGAGATCGTTGACGGCATCGCTGCCGAGGATCTCGGTGATGACGGTGTCGGCCGCGATCGCCTTGACCGAGTCGACCAGCGTGGTGGGCAGGGGCACACCGGTCTCGTAGAGGTTGCCCGTCATGTACTCGCCCGGGTCGGACTTGTTTTCGATACCGGCGCAGACCGCGGCGAGCATGCCGGCGATCGCCCAGTACGGGTTGGCGTCGGAGGCGCCGGTGCGCAGTTCGACGCGGGTCGACGAAGGCGATTCGATCAGCGACCGAATCGCGCAGGTGCGATTGTCGCGACCCCACGTCGCCGTGGTCGGAGCGAAGCTGCCAGCCTCGAAGCGCCTGTACGAGTTGACCGTTGGCGCTCCAGGCAGGGTGATGCCGGCGAGGTGATCCATCATTCCACCTATCGCCCAGCGCGCCGTTTCGGACTCAGATCCATCGACGGGTGCGAAGACGGGTTTGCCGTCCTTCCAGAGCGAGACATGTAGATGCATCGAGCAGCCCGACACGAGGTTGAACGGCTTCGCCATGAAGGTCGCAACCATGCCATTACGCCGCGCGACCTCGCGAATGCCGTACTTCATGCGGAAGGCCTGGTCGCCAGCCCAGATCGGATCGCCATGGTTAAGGTTGACCTCGCACTGGGCAGGGCCGTATTCGATGTTCGAGCCTTCGATTTCGACGAAACCGTTGAGGCCTCCAAGCAGTTCGCTGAAGGTGGGCTCGAGTTCGTTGGCCTTGGCGAGCGAGTAGCACTGGACGCCATCGGTCTGCGATACGGCGGCATCGTCGACAAGGTAGAACTCGATCTCCGCTCCGATCGACGCGGTGTAGCCGAGTCCAGCGAGGCGGTCGACGACGCGGCGCAAGACGTTGCGGGGCGCGGTCCGAATGAGGTCTCCGTCGTGGTCTTTGAGTTCGCCGGTGACGAAGGCGACGTTGTCGCGCCAGGGTAGGCGGCGTGCCGTCGTGAGGTCGGGGATCAGAAAGAAGTCGGGGTAGCCGGTATCCCAGCCGCTGAGCTTGCAGCCGTCGAGGACATCGCCTGCGTAGTTCCACGTCAGAGAGGCGTCGGCGAAGGCGATACCTTTCTCGAGTCGGCCCAAAAAGACGGCGGCGGGGATGCGCTTGCCGCGTGGATAGCCTTGGTGGTCGGCCCAGGCCATCTCGACCTCGACGATCTCACCTTTTTCGATTGCCTTCAGAAGATCAAAATCACCTGCGCCCATCGCTCGGGCCTCCTCTCGTTGAGCCTTGTCCCGGGGGACGGACAGCGGTCAGCAGAATAGCCATCTTTAGCTGTTGATGACCCGGACGGGCATCGTCTTGAGGCCATTCGCGAAATTTGTGCGCAGGCGCGTGGTCGGGCCAGCCGATTCGAGGCGCAGCCCACGATCGAGCACGGTCGTAAAGAGCGTCTCGATTTGCATGCGGGCCATGAACGCGCCGAGGCAGTAGTGAGGGCCGCCGCCACCAAAGACAACCTGCGCGGACGAGTCGCGTGTGATGTCGAAACGCTCGGGCTCTTCGAAGACCTCTTCGTCGAAGTTGGCGCTCGTGTAGTACATGACGACCTTGTCGCCCTTCTTGATCTGCGCCCCACGCATTTCAACGTCTTCCATCGCGGTGCGTCGGAAGCAGTAGATCGGTGTTGCCCAGCGCAGGATCTCCTCGATCGCGCCTTTCATCAACGAGCGGTCGCGATTGAGCAGGTCGAGTTGGTCGGGATTGTCGATAAAGGCTTGCATGCCACTCGCCAGCGAGTTGCGCGTCGTTTCGTTGCCGGCGAAGACGAGTAGTTGGCAGAAGTTGACGAGCTCCGAGTCGCTTAGGCGGTCGCCTTCCCACTCGGCCTGCACGAGCCGCGTGATCAGATCGTCCTTGGGCTCCACTCGACGCGCCTCGCACAGATCGCGTGCGTAATCGAACAGGTCGAGCGCGGCCGGGCTGCGGAATGGCAGGTGGTGTGGCTCAAAACCGCGCGCCCGGGCGCGTTCGTACGCCTCTGGTGGAGGTGCGAGGTCGGGGTCGTCGATCGCGACGAGCTGGTTTGCGAGCTTCGCGAGGTAGTTGGCGTCGGCGTCCGGCGCGCCAAAGACTTTGACGAAGACGCGGATCGGCATCATCTCGCAGACCTCTTTGACCCAGTCAAACTCGCCCTTGGCGAGGCACACATCCAACAGGCCGTCGGCAACGGGCTGGGCATAGGCCCGATAGGCCTCAACCGTCTTGGGGGTAAAGAGCGGGCTGACGATGCGCCGGAGCCGCGTGTGCTCGGGCGGGTCCGTCTCGATCATCGAGCGGCGAATCTCCATCGACTCGGCGTCGATCTCTTCGTAGTAGATAAAGCGCTCGGCGGAGGAGAAGCGCGTGGCGTCTTTCGAGATTGCGACGACATCGGCGTGCTTGGTGATTGCCCAGAAGCCGGGGTCGGGCGCGGTCTCGGGGTGCCAGTGCACCGGGTCGTGCTCGCGCAAAAGGCGGAACGACTCGTACGGCACACCCTGCTCGTAGACCTCAACACTTTTGATGTCGATCGACGAAAGATCCAGGATTTCCTGCATACGGTTCCACCTCCTCCGTGAAAAACTCTACCGATTAGACATAACCCGCGTAAAAACTCGTAAAAATCGCGGAGTTTTTCGCTTATGTAACGGAATTGACGTCAAAGGCAGGGTTGCACTCACGAATCCCGAACCGGTACGCTGAAGCATGTCCTGCAGTCGGATCATCCGGCCGAGGAGGGGACGAAGAGAAGGAGATAGGAACGTGGCTATGGACTCTGGGGGTACTCCCCCCGCTGCCGACATCGTTAACCCGATGACCGGCCAGCACCAATTGGCGAAGGGTGCTCTGAATACGCGGCAGGTTCTGTTCTGCTGTGTGACGGGCGCTGCGCCGATCTCAGCAATGCTCTTCAACGGCCCCGTTGGTATTTTGGGCGCCGGCTGGGCTGTGCCAGCTGCATTCATCATCGCGACGATCGTGTTGACGATCTTCTCGGTCGGCTACATCGAGATGGCTCGCAACGTCAGCTCGGCGGGTGGCTTCTATTCGTTCGTCTCGCACGGCCTCGGCAACGTGGCCGGTATGGGAACAGCCATCCTGATGACATTCTGCTACCTCGTCTTCTCGGCTGCGGTGGTGGGCGTGACGTCCTACTTCGGTGTCGCGAACTTCATGGAGTGGTTCGGATGGGATATTCCCGTCTGGATCTTCTTGTTCGGCACGATCATTGCGATGGTGCTGTTCAACTTCTTTCACATTGAGGTGACAGCGCGCATCCTTGGTGTCGCCCTGGTCGCGGAGCTCGTTGTCCTACTTGTGTTCTCGTTCGCCGTTCTGTTCAAGGGTGGCGGTCCCGACGGCCTCGTGTTCGAGTCGCTCAATCCGCTCGCGGTGTTTGACGGTGATAACAACATGGCGGTTGTGGCTGGCGCCACGGGTATTGCCCTGTTCGCCGCATTCTGGTCGTGGGTCGGTTTCGAGATGGCCCCGAACTACGCAGAGGAGGCCAAGGAGCCCAAGAAGGTCATGGCTCCCGCCATGTACGTGTCCGTGATCGGCCTCGGCGTCCTCTACGTCTTCGTGATGTGGATGTTCGTCGCTGCCTCCGGCAAGGCCGGTGCGGCGGAGCTCGTCAACCAGCAGTTCGCCGGCGAGATTGGCTCGATCTTCTACCCGATGTCCGATCAGTTTGCTGGCTCGTGGCTGACGCTCGGCTTCGAGATCTTCATCCTGACCGGCTCGTTCGCCTGCCAGTTGGCGTTCTTCAACACTGGCTGCCGGTACCTGTTCTCGATGGGTCGTGAGGGCGTGCTTCCGAGCATGCTCGGCCGGACCCATGCCAAGTACAAGTCCCCGCACATCGCGGGCATGGTCGCTGGCATCTTCGTGTTCCTCTGGGTCGGTGCGTTCTTCCTGTACGACTCGACGTATCTCGGTGCGCTCCTCAAGCTCGGCACGTGGAGCCCGCTGCTCGGCGTCGCCGGCATCCTCGCTATCCAGGCGCTGGTGTCCCTCGCGATCATCGTGTACTTCGCGAAGCAGAAGAAGATGCACTGGTTTAAGACGGGCCTCGCGCCAGTCGTCGCGATCATTACGCAGCTCTACGCCGTGAAACTGCTGTTCGATTTCCGCGGTGACCTGTCGGGGGCGGCCGGAGTGCCGTTCATCCAGTACCTGTGGCTGTGGCCGATCATCGTGTTCGGCATCGGCGTGCTCATCGCACTGGTGCTGCGCTCGACGAACCCGCAGAAGTACGCGGGCATCGGGCGCTACCTGCACGAGGACACCCCCGCCTCGTAACGGATTGCATGCGGCCCCCGTTCGGTCCGGCTCAGCCGGTGCCGAACGGGGGCCTTCTGCGTTTAGGCTTCCCC
>JAEMTW010000180.1 GCA_016462095.1 Thermoleophilia bacterium | reverse complement strand
ACGATGCGATCGTGGGCAGCAGCGTCGATCACGACCGGGCGTGCACCGATCGCCGTCACGAGCGCATGCAGCGACGCGAGTCGCGCTGGCTCCGATTCGACCGACGGCGTCAAGAAGTAGGTTGCACCGGCGAACAACTCGGCCCGCGCGTGTACTGCGCCATGGGCCTCCGAGCCACAGATTGGGTGACCACCAATAAAGCGCGCCCGTCCTGCTGCAGAGACGGCGGCAACAACCTGTCCTTTGGTTGAGCCAATATCCGTGACCGTGACGGATGCGTCCGTGGCGGCAATAACCGCCTCGACGACACCAGCAATCGCCGACACGGGCGTCGCAACAATCACGAGCTCGGCGCCGACACAGGCCTCGGCCAACGAGTCTGCGACACGATCGACGCAGCCGCGCTCGAGCGCTACCGCTGCCTCGGCAGGATCCACATCGAACCCGGTCACATGCACGCCCGCCTGCTCGCGCAAGGCGAGGCCGAGGCTGCCACCCATCAGACCGAGGCCGGCGATCGCGACCTGCATGGCCGACCTACCGACTGGGCGTGCGGCCGGTGACAGCGAGCAGGCGCTCGATGTCGGCGACGAACGCGCCGAACTCCGCCGAGGGAATCTGCTGGGCCGCATCGGACAGGGCGTGCTCCGGCGTCGGATGCGTCTCCACGATCAGGCCATCAGCGCCAGCGGCGACAGCAGCCATCGCAAGGGGCATCACGAGTGAACGCTTGCCGGCGGCGTGCGATGGGTCAACGATGATCGGCAGGTGCGTCTCAGCCTTGAGCACGGGAATCGCACCGACATCGAGCGTAAAGCGCGTCGAGCGCTCGAAGGTGCGGATACCACGCTCGCAGAGAATGATGTCGTCGTTGCCTTCCTTGGCAACGTACTCGGCGGCCATCAAGAGCTCCTCAACCGTCGCGGACATGCCGCGCTTCAGCATCACGGGGCGCGGCGCACGGCCGACCTCGCTGAGCAGGTTGAAGTTCTGCATGTTGCGGGCGCCGATCCAAATCATGTCGACGTGCTCGACCACATCTTCCAAGTCGCGGGCGTCCATCAGCTCGGTCGTGACCGGCAGACCAACCTCGTCGCCGACCGCACGCAGGATGCGAAGACCCTCGAGGCCGAGGCCCTGGAAGGCGTACGGCGAGGTGCGTGGCTTGTAGGCACCACCGCGCAGCACGACGCCACCGGCGGCCTTGACGGCCTGGGCCGAGGCGAGCGTCTGCTCGTAGGACTCGATCGAGCAGGGACCGGCCAGCATCGCGAAGTTGCCGCCACCAATCGGGCTGCCACCAACGGTCACAATCGTGTCGCGCGAACGGAACTCGCGCGAGACGCGCTTGTACTCCTTGCGCAGCGGCACAACCTTCTCGACGCCGGCAACGGCCTCGAGCGGCAGGCCCGCCACGATCGCACGATCGCCGATCGCACCAATCACCGTAAACTCGCCGCCAGCATCAACATGGACGCCAGCGCCGGCCTCTTCGATCAAGGTCACGACGTGCGCAACCTCAGCAGGCGTCGCGGACGCGCGCATGACGACGATCAGTTCAGGCGCACCAGTTGCGGGGGCGTTAGCACTCACGGTCGCGAAGTATACGATGCTTCGCGATCTCAGCCCCCAGCAACAGCCTCACGGAGCGCTTGGACCTCATCTGGACGCAGTGCACGGCACGAACCAACCTGCAAACGACTGAGCCGCAGCGGCCCGTAGGCGATGCGCTCGAGCTCGTGGACGGGGTAGCCAACCTCTGCACACATGCGGCGAACCTGCCGATTACGACCCTCTTTGATCGTGATCTCCAGCTCGGCACCACCCGAGCGCGTACCGATCACCTTGACGACTGCTGGTTGCGTCTTGCCATCGTCGAGCTCGACGCCACGCTCGAGGCGACGCACGGCCGTCGGCCCCGGCAGTCCACGAACGACCACGCGGTACGTCTTGGGCACACCGTGGGTCGGGTGGGCCAGCCCATTGGCAAGCGCACCGTCGTTCATCAAGAGCAAGAGCCCACTGGTGGCGGCGTCGAGGCGACCGACGGGGACGACACGCTCGGTGACGTCGACGAGCTCCATCACCGTTGGGCGGCCCTTCTCGTCGCTCAGCGTCGTCACGAAACCCTCGGGCTTGTTCATCATCAGATAGACGTGGCGCTCTTCTTCGACCGCCACACCATTGACCGTCACGACCGCGTTCGGACCAACTTGCGTGCCCGGCTTGGCGACCACGCCATCTACTCGCACGCGCCCTTCGGCGATCAACGTATCTGCACCACGGCGCGAGGCAACACCACTCTGCGCGAGGAATCGATTGAGTCGTACGGTGGGTGTCGTGTCGTCGCTCACAGCGACACCGTACTCAGGCTGGGTGGTCGGCCGCGGCGGGCTCGTGGATCGCGATGCCCTGCGTGGCTGCCATCGCCTGCAAGCGGTCGCGCACCTGAGCCGCATCGGGCAGGTCGTCGCCGAGCTCGTCGAGCAGCGGCAGCGAGTGGCGCCCCTCCTCGAGCCCGAAGACACGATCGAACCGCGTAGTGGTGCGATAGAGCAGTGGATTGCCAGGCCGATCCGAACGTCCGGCCTCTTCGATCAGGCCGCGTTCGAGCAGGCTCTGAACGGGATTGTCCGCGGCCACACCACGAATGCGGGCGATCTCGGGGCGGCTAACCGGTCCAGCGTAGGCCACGACGGCAAGCGTTTCGAGGGCGGCGCGAGAGAGTGGTCGCTGCGACAGCTGGTCGAGCAGACGGGCGCAGGCCATCGCCGTGTCGTCGGCCGCACGGAGTGCCCAGCCACCCGCAACACGTTCGAGCACGACACCAGAGTTGCCCTGCGTGTGCCGCTGACCAACCTGCACGAGTGCCTCTTCGATGTCTGGCTCGGACAGGCCAGCGGCTTGGGCCAAGGCGCGCTCGTCGAGTGGCTCCGACGAAACGAACAGAAGAGCCTCAACGATGCGCGCGTTCGCGCTCACGCAGCGACGCCGATCGATACGGTCTGACGCCCGGTTGCGCGCATCCGAATCGGTGCGAACGGCGCGTCCTGCTCGGCCGTCACCTCGCCGCCGCGAATCAGGTCCAGCACGGCCCAGAATGCAGCGGCCTGCTCCGTACGGTTGAGTCCCTTGACTGCATCGTCGAAGGTGCAGGTGCCTGTCTCGCGCACTGCACGACGCACGTGGTCGAGCAGGCGACTGAGCGGAATGCGACGACGCAACACGTGAATCGGCTCAGAAACCTCATCCGTCCGGGTCAGGACCAGTCGCAGCGCAGCGGCGAGCGCGGTGGGATCGCCCGTGCCAGCATCGTCGAGCAGCAGGCGCGGCGGGCGTAGTGCCGGTGGACCAGAGCGGAACACGCGCAGGCCGACCTCACCAAGACGCTCGGCCAGCCAGGCAGCAGCAGCCTGCGCACGGGCATACTCGGCCAATCGCGCCGCAAGCTCTTCGGCGGCCTCCTGGGCATCCGGCATGTCGTCGACCTCGTCGGGCGTCAACAAGAGGCGGATCTTCAATTCGAGCAGAGCAGCAACCAGCACGAGGAATTCGCTGGCGCTCTCGAGATCGAGCTCGCCCTCCTCCTCAACCTGCGCCAGATAGCGCAGGCAGACGTCGGCAACAGGCACCTCACCAAGATCGACGACGTCGCGCAGCACGAGTGCGAGCAAGAGATCGAACGGGCCCGCAAAGGGCTCCAGATCGAGTTCGAGCGCGAGTGCAGACGAGGTTGCCATCCCCTGTCACGGTAGTCGCGAGGGCGGACGGCATCGTTGTCGGCAGGTCCTGGTGCAGCTCATGCCACTGATGCGGGCGATGGAGACGACAACGCTATTGCTACGAACGAACGAGAACAACGTGACAACGCCGACAAACAAGAGCAAACACCACACGCTGACAAACAAGAGCAAACGTCAATGTCAATAAGGGGTCAGACCCTATCTGGACATTGGATGACGAGCTAGCTCGTCTATCAAATGTCCAGATAGGGTCTGACCCCTT
>JAEMTW010000179.1 GCA_016462095.1 Thermoleophilia bacterium | reverse complement strand
GTCGTAACCAGACAATCAATCGGGCCGATCAACCCCTCAATTTCGGTGACCGCTGCGGCAACCGCCGCCGCATCGCGCACATCGACCTGCATAAAAGCATCAGCCTCAGCGCCGTCGGCGAGATCAATCACGCCGACCAGCAACCCCTGCTCGCGCAACGCGCGCACGCACGCCGCGCCAATCCCCGAGGCTCCGCCCGTCACCAGTGCAGTCGCAGGCGCAACGGACATCAGTTGCTCTTCTGCATCACTGCCATCCGCTGCAATGTGAGCATCTCAAATGCAACGTTCGCGGCAAACAGTGCTGTGATCTGACCAGAGTCGTATTGAGGGGCAACCTCAACAACGTCGTAGCCCACGAACGAGATACCGGTCAGTGCGCGCACGAACTTCATCGCCTCAAACGATGTTGGGCCAGCAACTTCTGGCGTACCCGTACCGGGGCAGAAGGCGGCATCAACGAAGTCGACGTCAAACGTAAAGAACGTCGGACCCGTACCAACACGCGCACGCGCGAGCTCTGCGAAACGCGTCGGGCTCAGCTCGGCGAGGTCAACCCACGGAATCGTCTGCACTCCCAACTCGTCAGGAATCTGCTCGTCCTCAATCCCGTAGAGCGGTCCACGCATGCCAGCTTGGATCATTCGATTGGGGTCGAGCACGCCCTCCTCGATCGCCCGTCGAAACATCGTGCCGTGGGCATAAGGCTGACCAAAATACTCGTGCCAAAGGTCCGTATGCGAATCGAGGTGGACAAGGCCAAGCGGACCGTGCACCTTCGCGTAGGCGCGCAACTCGGCGAGCGTCGCGCAGTGGTCGCCACCAATGCCGATACCAACCACACCGGCCTCTGCAATCGGTCGCACGAAGCCCTCAATACGCTCAAGCGTATCCTCAACATAGCCCGGCACCGTCGGTGCGTCGCCGTAATCAATCGTCGACAACTCGCCGAACACCTGAACCTTCTGAACGGCGTTGTAGGTGCGCAGCATTGCGCTCATTGAGCGCACGGCCTCCGGCCCGAAGCGCGCGCCAGAACGAAATGACGTCGAACCATCCCATGGCATGCCGAACACCGCCACCTCAACATCAGTCAGGTCTTTCACATACGGAAGGCGGGCAAAAGTCCGCGGCCCAGTAAATCGCGGTGCCTCGAGAGCGTCCCATGGCTGGTGCAAAGCAGATCCTTCCGTCAGTGGCGCAAACCCGCTGGCATCGTACGTGCGCCAACCCATCTGGGGAAATTGGTGAAATAACTAACGAGAATAATTTTATGTTGTCTAAACATCCACTAGTCACCGATGCATGAGCGCTACATGCTCGCACTTGAGGATAGAGCGTTGTGCACGTCACATCACAATTGATGCATAGGCAGGAGGACACGTGAGTCAAGTCGCCCCACAAGACGCGGTTGATCCGCACAATAAACGCTTCGGCGTGGAGACCAACGGGATCAACTTCATCCCGCTGGAAGAACGCAAGATGACCCATCGACAGCTCTCACTGTTCTGGATCGCTTCGAGCTTCTATCCCTTCAACCTCCTACTTGGCATCTTGGTCTACAGCCTTGGCATGCCCGTCTGGTTGACGCTCGTCGTCGTCCTCGGCGTCGGCCTAGCGGGATATATCTACCCGGCCTTCGCGTCGATTGCGGGAGCCCGATCTGGCATCGCCACGCAAGCCGTGACCCGAGTGACGTATGGCGTTCAGGCCAACCGTCTCAACAACCTGATCGGCTGGGCCGTAGGTATTGCCTATGAGATCGCCAACGTCGTCGTCGGTGTGTTTGCCGGAGTCGCTCTGTTTGATCAACTTGGCTGGAGCGGAGGAAACGGACCTAAGATCGTCTCGTTCTTCATCGTCTACGGCGTCTCTGTCCTGTTGCCCTACCTCGGTCACGCGACTGTCATTTATGTGCAGCGTTTCTTTGCCGTGGTGCTGATCGTTGCCTCTGCTCTGATGTTTATCTCACTCGTTCCCGACCTCGACCTGAATGCATCGATTGGTGATATTGGCATCAGTCAATGGTCCGCATTCATGATCGGCTGTGGCATCGTGCTAGCCGGCGGATGGGGCTACGTGATGATGGCAGCCGACTATCCGCGTTACATGCCCGATAAGACGCCTGGGAATAGCATTTTCTGGACCGTCCTCACCAGTGCTGGACTACCCGCCATTTTCCTCGGCTTGATCGGTGTGCTGATGGCAGCTCAAGGCGACTTTGACGCACTGATCGCAGATCCAGTTGGTGGTGCCAAAACGCTGTTCTCCACACCGATCTTTCTGGTTTGGCTCATTGCAGCAATCGGCGGCTCGATCGCCAACAACGCACTGACGCTTTATTCCGCTGGGCTCGCTGCTCAAGCAGTCGGCCTGCCGCTCAAGCGCTATCAGGCGACAATTGTCGACGCTGCGATCGCAACCATTGGCATTGTCTACATCCTCTTTAAGGATGATGGCGGCTTCCTTGCCTGGATGAACTCGATCCTCGTGTTCTCAGTCGTCTGGCTTGGCCCCTTCGGCGCCATCTGGCTGATGGATCTAGCGTGGCGCCACTGGCTCGCGCTTCCAGAAGAGGTACACGGAGGGCGTCACAGTCCCTTCTGGGGCATGTCGGGGGCTCGCCGCTACGCTTGGATCGCTCTGATCGCAGGCATGGTGGCGGCATTCCTCTGCATCTCGGTCCCGAAGTACACAGGACCAATTGCGGAGTCGCTCGACTTTACTGACTACTCGTGGGTCGTCGGACCGATCATCGCCGCCGTGCTGTACTTCCTCCTCGCTAAGAACACGGTGCGCGATGAAGTAACACACCGTCGCGAGCGCCTGCCGAAGGACTCCGAGATCGACACTGCCGAGGCGTTCGACACCGGCGTCGATCACAGCTTGTTTGAGCACGACAAGGACTAACGCATTCGGCTGGTGGTTGATCGGGTCGTCCCACCCGTTCGACCGCCAGCCGAACATGTTCTGTGCGAACAAGCCACCGCGACAAGCTGCGCAGATGGCCTAACGCCTAAAGCGCGTCCCACGACTCAGCGTCCGAGCCACGGAGCGTCAGCCATCACGCCGCACTCCTCGCCCTCGCCCGGCCACGGGTCAGACATGGTCATCGACACATCGAACGTACCGATCTGCCACTGCGTGCCGCGGAGGAAGAGCCAACGCATTTGGTCGCGCTGAAACTCAGTCGCATGTTCGCCCGCTTCGTTGAGGCCATCGCGGATGCACTCGAAGAGGCGCTCAAAGTACGGATCCACCCATTGCTCGACCCAGGCCTGCTGCAGTGGCGGTAGCCCAGTCGGCTGCTCGCGCTTGAGGCGACCACCAAACGTGTCGGCAAACGAGTAACAGACGTAGAGCGCTGCGCACATGTCGCCGAAACTGCCTTCGTGCGCCGTGCGGATCCAGAAGTTGATCGCACCCTCACGCATCGGTCGCGCCGCCCAGCGCGTCTTTGCAAAATCGCCCACGTCGCCCAGCGTCTCTAGTTCGACGCGTGTCGTCTGAGCGCGCACCGCGTACTCGCGGCAGAGGCCAATGAAGGGACTCGTCGGCGGCACCTTCGGATACATCGGCGTGGTGATGTGCTGGCCGAGGTACGGCAGATCCTGAATCAGCCAATAGCGAAACTGCTCGTCCGACAGCGTGCCGGCGAACAGTTCCTCCGTCCACGGGTGATGCATCCACCGCTCCCAGACTGGTCCTGCCGCCGCTTTGCATTCCTCAACAAACGTCATCGAATATCCCCCACCGGTTCTTGAGTCGATGCTACACGCCTGAGCAGGTCGTCGTGGCCTTGCGCGCAGTGGGGAGGCGTTCGACACAAACGGAGACAGGAGAGCCTCATGGCTTCTAATAACACTACTGCTATAATGAGTCACATGCCGAATCGTGCCTCTAAACGACTTCTGACGACGCCTGAAGCAACAGAAGCGTTTTTTTTCACGCACAGCGAGGCGCGCGACCTCTGGTTCCGGGCGATTCTCGCACGCACCGTGGGGATTGCCATCATCAAATACCGCAGCGATCATGCGCTCACA
>JAEMTW010000021.1:5592-15730 GCA_016462095.1 Thermoleophilia bacterium | reverse complement strand
CCGACGAAGACGAACGACCAGCCGTACTGCTCGGCGACTGTCACCCACTCGGTCTCCTCGACGAAGGCAGCAAAGCGCGCGTTCGAGACGGCGTGTGCATCCATCCAGAAGGGCGCCACCTCAACGGGGCGAACCGGCCCCTCGCCATCGCCGGGTCGAGCCTGCTCATCCTCGTTGCCAAGCAGGTAGGTGCCACCCAGAATCGGCATCAACTCGGCGCCGTGCGTGGTTGGTGGGGATGCGGCGGACACGAGCGCAGCATAGCCAGCGCCTGCACTCGTGGCGCGTGGAGCGGGCCTCGTACACAGACCCGCACACCCTCGGGCATGATGGTGTGCAGATGAAACTCTCGTACCGCAAACGCGTCCTCTTGATGCTCCTGCTGCTGGTGCTGTTTATGGCCGGCCTCGCCATCAGCAACACCGTCAATGAGGTGCTCGGACTCGCAGTCTGCGCCGTCGCCGTCGGCCTGACCGGACTGATCGTGTTCGGCCTCAACCGCGGGAGGTAAAGGCGAGTCCTCAGCCGAGTTCGGTCAGGACACGCTTGGCAGCAGCATGCCCCGTCCAAGCACTCGTCTCGCCGTACCACGAGCCGAGGTAGTCGCCCGCGATGTGGATGTGCTCGGTTGGTTGCATCAAGGTCGGCTGGAGCCGGCCACGACCAACGAAGGGGAATGGGATGCCCGGGCTGACACGATGGATCTGCCGTTCAACGACGTGGCCGCGGAGCTCCGGGAGGACCTGCTCGAGGTCTGCTTGGAAGAGGTCGAGGGTCTCCTCATCTCCGAGGTGTTCGACTTTGCGGCCAAGGTTGGCGGGGGCATAGACCATGAAGCTCGAGCCGGGTGGACGCGACGAGCGTTTTTCGGCCAGCACGTTCGCCATGTTGAACAGCATTGACGTCGACCGTTTCGGCGTTGCGATCGCGTAGATATCGTCCCACCGCTGCGGCCCCGTCTCGTCGGTCAGGAACGCTGCAGCAATCGAAGGTCCATAGACAATCGACTGTAGTGCCTCGCGAAGGTCTGCAGGCAAATCGTCTGCCAATGCTGCAATCTGATGCGCGTCGATGGCGAGAATCACGGACGTTGCGGTCAGGGTCCGAGGCCCGTCCGGGCCGGTGCATTCGACAACCACGCCTTCCCCGGTTCGCACTACACGCGTCGCGCGAGTGCCAAATTGGAGTCGGTCGCCATGCGGTGCTGCCAAGGCATCCATCAGCCGCTGAGGGCCGCCGACGATTGCGCGCCCGAGCCCTTCATCCTTGTTCCAGACGAGGTGAAAGTAGCCAACGCCGTAGCCCGCTGAGATCTCCTCTGGCTCGCCCGTGCCGCGTGTCAACGTGCAGCGGAAGAAGGCGTCCACCTCGGGGGTGAGGGGGCCAACACAGTCGCTAAATGACTCGTTGTCCATAAAGTCGAGCATCCGTTGCTGCAGGACGGCAGGATCTTCGCCTGGAATCGGTCGAGCAACGTCGCCATATTGCTTGACGAGCCGCCGCAGCTTGAGACCGACGCGCACAAACTCGATGCGGGCACGCGTCGAAAACGGCAGGCGCAACGGATACAGCTCGATCGGGCCATCGGAGACGAGGTGCCCGTCGTACGACACCGCCGTCAGGATGCCTGGCACGTCGACAGCCTCGACACCCGTGGCAGTAAGCAGACGGCCCAACGCGGTGTCTTCGCCGCCGAAGACGTGAGCACCGAGGTTGAGCCAGTGCTCGCCTCGCTCGAGCGAGCGAATGCGACCACCGGGGCGTTCGGTTGCCTCGAGAATGACGATGTTGCGGTCGCGAAGCTCCCATGCTGCCGAGAGTCCCGCGATGCCCGCTCCGACAATAATGACGTCGTGGTGCTCGGTGCTCATAGTGCGATCCTAGAGCGGGTGATGACAGGCCACAAGGTGCTCGCCAGAATCCGCAGTGCGCGGAACGAGCGGTGGGCGATCGATCGCGCAGATCGACGTCGCCGCCGGGCAGCGCGGGTGGAAGGGACAGCCACTGGGAGGGTTGGCAAGGCTCGGCACGTCGCCGCGCAAGACGATGCGTTCGCGCCGAGTGACAGACTCGACCTCAGGGATGGGGACAGCCGACAAGAGCGCGTTGGTGTAGTGGTGCGCGGGTCGATCACAGACCTTCAACGAGGGCCCGAGCTCGACAATGCGACCGAGGTACATGACGGCCACGCGGTCCGAGATCTGGCGGACGACAGCAAGGTCGTGTGCGATAAAGACGTAGGTGAGGTCGAGCTGTTCCTGCAGGTCGGCCAGCAAGTTGACGATCTGCGCCTGGATCGAGACGTCGAGTGCCGAGACGGGCTCGTCCGCGATCACGAGGCGCGGGTTGAGGGCCAGCGCCCGTGCGACACCGATGCGTTGGCGCTGCCCGCCCGAGAACTCGTGCGGATAGCGACGCGCATGCTCGGGTCTCAGGCCGACGAGCTCGAGCAGCTCGGCAACGCGATCGGCGATCTCCGCCTTAGATCCGTAGCGATGGATCTCGAGCGGCGCGGCAATAATCGCACCGACCTGATGGCGCGGATTGAGCGACGACGATGGGTCTTGAAACACGATCTGCATGTCGCGTCGCATGCGCCGCAGATCTTTGCCGCGGAGGTTGGTGATGTCGCGGCCAGCGAACTCGATCGTGCCGGCATCGGCATTGAGTAGCCGAAGCAACACGCGTCCGAGCGTTGATTTGCCGCAGCCCGACTCGCCCACGAGTCCCAGCGTCTCGCGCTCGCGCACCTCGAGCGAGACGTCATTGACGGCATCGATCCAGCCCGTCGTACGCCGCAGTAGACCCTTGCTGCGCAACGGGAAGCGTTTTGTCACGCCGTCGGCTCGCAGGATGATGTTGTTGCTCTGCTCAGCGCTCATGCTCGGCTCCCGTCGGAGAGATCACCGCTGCGCGCAGGGGCGCGCGCTCATCGAGCGGCAGGATGCAGGCATCGAGGTGGCCATCGCCGGTGCGCTCGATCAGCGGGGGCGAGACATCGCAGGCGGGCTGATGGTGCACGCAGCGCGGTGCGAACACGCAGCCAGGCTGGCGATCGTGAGGGGAGGGAGGCGCACCGGGGATCGTCGTCAGGCGTTCGGGGCGCGGGCGATCGACCCGCGGCATCGAGCCAAGCAGGCCCCACGTGTAGGGGTGGCGCGGATCGTTGAAGATCGTCGCCGTCGTCCCCGCCTCGACAATGCGTCCGTCGTACATCACCTGCACGGTGTCGGCCATCTCTGCCACGACACCGAGGTCGTGGGTAATCAGCACGACGCTTGCCTCGGTCTCTGCGGCCAAGGTCTGGATCAGCTCGAGGATCTGAGCCTGGATCGTGACGTCGAGGGCCGTCGTCGGCTCGTCGGCAATCAACAGCCGCGGGCGGCACGACAACGCCATTGCGATCATCAGGCGCTGGCGCTGCCCACCAGAGAACTGGTGTGGAAAGTCGTCGATTCGCTGCTCCGCATCGGGAATCCCAACCTGCTGCATCAACTCGAGGACGCGGAGGCGCACGTCTTTGCGCGACAGTGCGGTGTGGGCACTAATCTGCTCAGCGATCTGCCAACCGACGCGGTAGACAGGATTCATCGAGGTCATTGGGTCTTGGAAGATCATCGCGATCTCCGTCCCGCGGATGCCACGCCACTCGTCGCGCTGCAGGGCAAGCAAATCCTGGCCGCGGTACTGGATCGAGCCGGTGATGCGCGCGTTGGGGTCTGTGATCAGCCCCATCACGCTCATCATCGTCACGCTCTTGCCCGAGCCCGACTCGCCAACAATGCCGAGCACGCTGCCGTCGTCAACGACAAACGACACGCCATCGACAGCCGTCACCGGTCCAGACTCCGTCTCAAACTCGACGCGAAGGTCGACGACCTCAAGCAGTGGCGAATTGCTCATGCGGCCCGCGTCCGTGGATCGAGGAAGGCGTAGAGGATGTCGACAATCGCGCTCGCGACGACAATGAAGAACGCGCCGTACAGAACCGTGGTCATGATCACCGGTAGGTCGAGGCCAGCCAGCGAGAGGTAGGTCAGACGACCAACGCCGGGCAAGCCAAAGACCACCTCGACGAGCAACGCGCCGCCAGCGACGAGTGCCGCAAAGTCGAGCCCGAAGAGGCTGACGAACGTGATCATCGACGTCCGCAACTGGTGGCGGAACAGCACGCGGCGCTCGGAAATACCCTTCGACCGTGCCGTGCGCACGTAGTCCTCGTTCTCCGAATTGACGATGTCCGAGCGCAGCACTCGCGCGTAGAACCCGACGAACAGGACAGACAACACCAGCCACGGGATTACGAGATGCGTAAACCACCCGATTGGGTCCTCCGTCAGTGGCACGTAGCCAAGTGGTGGTACCCACGAGAACAAAAAGGTGTCGTGAAAGCGCTGTTGGGTAATCAGGTTGGCAACCTCACCGAGCCAGAAGACAGGGAGCGCCACGCCGATCAGTGACACCCCCATCAGAAGTGGGTCCCAGATGGTGCCGCGCAGCGACGCTGCTAACAGGCCGATGCTGATGCTGGCAAAGATCCAAATCACGGCCGCGCCGAAGACGAGCGAGAACGTGACAGGCGCGGCATCAATGATCTGTGGAATCACCTGCACACCACGGTTCGAGTACGACTCGATATCGCGCTTGACGACGATTCGATCCATCATCGTCAGGTACTGGACGGGGAGTGGTCGATCGAGCCCGAAGTTCGAACGGATCGCCGCGAGCGTCTCCGGCGTCGCATTGCGCCCTGCCATTTGCCGTGCTGGGTCGATGCCTGGCGTTGCGAAGAAGATCAGAAACACGATCACGCTGAGCGCAAACAACACCACGATCATCGAGGCGATTCTACGCAGCGCGAACGCGATCATGCCTGTTCCCGCTTACGACGACGCAGACGCAGCTTCGCGCGCGGATCGAGTGCGTCACGCACGCCATCGCCAAGGATGTTGAGCACGAGGATCGTGATCGCGATCATCAGACCCGCGGAGATCGAGACCATCGGTCGGGTGTAGAGCTGGGCCTGGCCGCCGTTGATGATCGTGCCCCAGCTGGCCTGTGGTGGCTGTACGCCAATCGATAGGAACGACAGCGCCGATTCGGTCAGGATGCAGGCGGCGATCATCAGTGGGAAGATCACGATCACGTTTGGCAGGACGTTTGGCAGGATCTCTTTGAACAGGAGTCGCCGGCGGCGCGCACCCTGCGCGATCGCGGCCTCGACGTAGTCGCGTCGCCGCACCGACAGCACCTCGCCGCGCACCGGGCGTGCGACGTAGGGGACGAAGACGAACCCGATAATGATCACGGGCAGCCAGAGACTCCCAGGGTCGACCTCAATTGGTCCGATTGAGAGCCCCTGTACGAGCAGGACGGTCGAGAGGGCGATCGCGAGGAGATAGATCGGGAAGGCCCAGACGATGTCGAGCAGGCGCGAGATCGTCGCATCGATCATTCCGCCAGAGAAGCCCGCCAAGAGCCCGATGATCGTGGCGATGAGGCACGCGACAAGTGCCGAGGCGACGCCCACGATCAGCGATGCGCGACCACCGTAAAGCAGGCGCGCGGCGACGTCGCGCCCCTGCGTGTCAGCGCCCAAGAAGTACTGTGCCTGCCAGGTCGGTCCAATCGGGGTCGAGCCGAGACCGGTCGGGTTGGGTTGGATGACCGGCACCGTCTGACCATCGATGACGATCGTGCCCGAGAGGTTTGAGGCGAACGGGTCGGTCTTGGCGACCTTCGACGCGTAGACGGGCGCCAGCAGTGTCGCGATGATAATCACGAGCAGGACGACGAGCGACAGCATCGCCGCCCGGTCTCGGCGCACGCGTACGAGCCCAGAGGCCCACGTCCCGCGGCTCGAGTCGGCGGTCTCTAGGCGGCCTAGTTGAGTGTCGTCAGACACCCTGGGTGAGGTTGGAACATTCACGATCGCCGCGCACTACTGCACCCAAGCCTGCTCGAACATGAAGCCGCCGACGACAGATGGGTTGCTCTGGTAGTTGCCGACGCGCGGCGAGACAAAATCGAGCCTGCTGGCCACGAACAGTGGCACCCACGGGCCAGCGTCCGTCACGAGCTTGTCGACCTCCGTCCACATTGCGACGGCAGCAGCCGGGTCGGTCAACTGCATCTGCTCGGCAGCTTTCGTCTTGGCGTCGATCGCCGGGTCGCAGAACATCGACAGGTTCGGGTTCGCCGTGCTGTTCTCGTGGTAGCCACCGCAGCCGACGACGATGTCGAGGAAGTCGGCAGGAGCCGGATAGTCCGGATACCAGTAACTCATCGACATCTGTGCCTTGTTGGCAGAGTCCTGCACGTACGTGTACTGGACACCCGACTGGAGGGTCTTGATACTGGCCTCATAGCCGAGCTGCTTGAGCAGCGAGACGAAGTACAGGCTGACTGCGGTCGTCACCTCGTCGGGGGTTGAGATGATCACGACCTTCTGTCCCTTCGTGCCCGAGGCATCAACGAGCTCCTGAGCCTTCGGCATGTCCGGCGCGCTCCACGTTGGCCCGGGGTTGAGCGTGAACGGACAGTACGCCTCGTAGGACGGGAAGTTCGGCGGCAAGATCTGGCACGTGATCAGCGCCAGCTTCGGTCCGCCCCACAGCTGCACGATCGCAGCACGGTCGGTTGCATAGTTGATTGCCTGCCGCACGCGAACGTCGTCGAACGGCGGGGTCGTCGCGTTGAGCACCATGTGGTAGACCTGCGGATTCGGGTTGATCGTAATCTGCTCCGGGTACTTCTCACTGATCTCGCCGAGGCGATCGGCTGGGATCTGGTCGGCGATCCAGTCGGCTTGACCATTGGCAACCTGCGTCGTGCCTGCGTTTGGCAAGATCGCGAGGTTGAACTCGATGCGATCGGGGTAGCCGTTAGGTTGAGCGTCCTTCGACCACTGGACGAACTCGGGGTTTCGTACCATCACCATGCTCTCACCCGGCTTGTAACTCTCGATCATGTACGGGCCGGTAGCTGGCAGTGGCGTGACGCCTGTCTCCTCCGGCGGCGTGTTGGCGGGCAACACGTAGGCGAAGGGGAGTGCGAGCTTCTGCAGGAAGTCGGAATCCTGCTTGAGGAGGTTGAACGTCAGCGTCATCGCCTCATCGTCGGCAACGATGCCGAGGCTGAGGTCGCACTTCTTACCGGCCTTCGGCGTCGAGGCGCACTTGTCGCCTCCGAGCAGTACGGCGTAGAAGCTCGACACGGGGCCGGGCAGCTTGAACTGCCGCTCGATCGTGGCCTTAAAGTCGCTTGGCTTTACCTCTTGTCCGGTCGAGAACTTGACGCCCGACCGTACCTTGAACGTGTAGATCAGACCGTCTCCGGTCGGCGTTGGAATCTCTTCGGCGAGGTTCGGAACGAGCGTGTTGCCGTCCGGTCCCGCGACGCGCTTCCACGTCAACAGACCATCGTTCGTCAGACGCAGCAAGGTCCAGTTGCCGTCGTAGTCGACGCCCGGATCGATCGATGATCCAAAGCCATTCCACAGGATCTCCATCGTGCCACCACGGTGGGGACTGTCGAGCGTGACGTCGGCATTCGCGTCGGCTGCGGCTGTTGCCGTTGTATCTGCCGAGGCTGCTGTGGTCGCAGGCTCGCTGCTTTGTGGCGCGGTCGAACTGCCACAGGCCGCGAGGACGCAGGCCGTGATGGCGAGGGTGAGGAGGGCGGTGAGGGAGCGCGACGAGATCATGTTCGGGGTCCTGTTCGTTCGAGCGTACGTTGCATGTTCCGGATTTGGTGGGTCAAGGATTTGCGAGATTTCGCAATGTGTCGTGCGATCGAACGGTCGATCCATGGGCCAGGCTTGCGGGCATCGGGATCGCCGCGCAAGGCCGCGATCTCTTCCCACAAGTCGGGGCTCGCAGCAAGGTGGCTCGAGGCAATCCAATGCTGGCTCTGCATGTTGTCGATGCGGCGCTGATGGTGGATCGCGTAGACCTCGCGACCGATGTACGGCGCGGGGGAGTTGTCGCCGACGCGGGTCAGAAGTTGCGCCGCGCGGCGTGGCTTACCTGCGGCCAGTGCGGCCTGCGCTGCAGTCAGATTCTTGAGGTCCTTGGCGGTCTGCGTGTGTGGGTAACACGTATCGCCGTCGGCATCGACGGCGCAGAGTTCGCGGCCCACACGCGTAAAGGCGGAGCGACCACGCTGCTTGGCGTGCTTGGCGGCTGCCTGCTCGAGATCGGCCGTTGGCACTCCACAATTGCGCGTTGCACGCACGACATCCCGCGCACGATCAGCATGGTTGAGGATGCCGTCGGGGTCTCGGTCTGCCATCAAGAGCAGGTACGCATAGAACCGCGTCATGCGCTCAAGGTGGTCGAAATCGAGGCGCGAGATCGTGTCGAAGGTCGTGTGGTACTCGGCCTTGCGGAACCAGTCCTCCCAGTTGAAGACGGAGACGCCTGGTACACCACTAATCATGAACGGCCACTGCTCAGTGCCCGTCGACGGCGGGTTGCTGTACCACCCTGTCGTCAACCAGCCCTTCGCCTCTGCGGTGCGACAGGCTGCGCTCGACCAACGAGCGAGCTCGGGTGAGGTCAGCATGATCGTGCGCATGCGCGGATGGCCGCTGGCCTCGAGGCAGAGCTGGAATGGCGCCTTGGCGCCCCAGTCTGGGTGGGTGCGTGCGATCTGCTCCCACGCGCCCACGCACCAGTCGAAGTCGGAGCCGACCATGCCGTACTCCTCACCCGTGCGCGAACTAAACGCGAGTCGATGGTTCGGCTCGATGCCAGCGCGTTGCAGCGCCTCGGCGAGCACGATCATCGCGGCGACACCAGTGGTGTTGTCCCACGCGCCACGATTCCAACAGTCGTGGTGCGCGCCAATCACGATCGGCTTCTTCGGGTTGCCGTTGCCGAGGTAGCCAATCGAGTTGAAGCCCGTGGCGTCACGCTTGAGCGTCGCGTCGAGTGTCAACGTGACGGTCTGCGGCGCCTTCGCGAGCGAGGTGCGGATTCGCGCCGCATCCTCTTTGCGAATCATCACGAACGGCGGCGCGCCATCGTGCCACGACGAATGGAAGGTGCCGAGCGCGTTGGGGGCCTGGTAGTACGGTCCGCCGGGCGGGCAGCTGACGATCAAGCCCCGCGCGCCACGCAAGCCAAGCTCGAGCCCGGTAAAGCGCGGGTTGTACGTCATCAAATCCCAGTCGACGAGCGCGATACGGCCCGTCACATCGAGCTTACGCAGGCGCTGGTGGTCGCCACGACCAACATCGACCAGCGGTGCAGTGATGCCCTTGGCGGACGTACCAGGAACGCCGCCCATCCCCGAGGCCTCAAACGTCCGCCCACCAACCAGCGCAACGCTTGCCGAGCGCAGGCGCCAACCATCGACGCGGATGCGCTCAACGGCACAGTCTTCGAGGCCAAGATCCTTTAGGGACGTGGCGACATACTCAGCTGTCGCGCGGTCCTCCGGGGTGCCAGGCGTACGAAAGCCAAGCTCGCACGAACCGATCGACGAGATATCACGCACGATGCTGCGTAGCCTTCGGGCCGAGATTGGCAGGCTCTCGGCGAGCGCCAAGGCCTCCGGATCGGTCGTTCGTGGCGCAGCAGTCTTGGGCTTTGACCCGGTCGGACGTTGTCTGCGAGCAGCGGGCATAGCATGACTCTAGGGACGTAGGGTGGCCAGGTCAATGGTCTGCTGAAGACGCCTGATCGTTCGATTATCAGCGGCAAAGGTGAGAGGGCGCATGACGGGAGCCCATGACAAAGGGAGGTCCACTCAGTGCTCGTGGGCGGCGACGAGGCGCTCGAGGGCATCGACCCAGGCCGCGTAATACGCGGAGGCCGGATCGTCCTGCGGGTCGTAGCCGTGGCGCGTGATCGCGTCGGCGAGCGCGTCGCGCCACTCGACCGCACCGATGCCGAGGGCTTCGATCGTGACGACGCCCATGCCCAGTGCACGCGCCTGCCACGGCTCGTCGAAGACGAGTTCGCCGTTCGCCCGCGGCGGGGCTGCTGGAGTACGCCCGGTCAATGGTGGTGCCAGTCCAGTGCGTGGGCGGCGGCGGCGCGCCCGCGGGCCAGTTTCTGTCTGCGCCCTCTGCATCATGGGCGCACGCAAAGCCCGCGCCATGCAGCAGCTCATGCACGCCATCGCTGGCGCC
>JAEMTW010000021.1:0-5582 GCA_016462095.1 Thermoleophilia bacterium | reverse complement strand
CGCGGCAGATCGAGCGTCGCCACCAAGGCGTCTCCGCTCATCGTGCCGCCGGCGTCTGTGGCAGGCCGGTGCCGATCATCGAGTCGCGGCTAACGAGCTCCGCGAGCTCTTCCTCTGCCAGCCCCTCGGTGCCTTCCGGGCGCATCGGTAGCACGAGGTAGCGGACCTCTGCCGTCGAGTCCCAGACGCGAATCTCAGTCGTCTCGGGCACCTCAACGCCGAACTCTTGCAGGACGGCTCGCGGCTCGGCCACGACGCGCGCACGGTAGGGAGCGCTCTTGTACCACGTCGGCGGAAGGCCGAGCACCGGCCAGGGATAGCACGAGCAGAGCGTGCAGACGATCACGTTATGAACGTCGGGGGCGTTCTCCACGACAACCATCGTGTGCCCCTCATCGCCGGCGTATCCGAGCTCGCCGATTGCGGAAGTCGCATCGCTGAGGAGGCGGTCACGGTAGGCCGGGTCGGTCCAGGCACGGGCGACGACACGCGCACCATTCTGCGGGCCCACGTCGTTGACATAGCGGTCGATGACGGCGTCGATAGCGTCGCTCGAAACGAGACCCTTCTCGACGAGCAGCGCCTCGAGTGCCCGTGCCCGCAGCTCGATGTCGCTCGCTGGTCGCGGATGGTGATGACCGTCGTGATCATGGTCGTGACCATGGTCGTGGTCGTGATCGTGCATTACGCGGCCTCCAAATAGCGTTCCCAAAGATCCGCGAGGACGACATGGTCGCCCGTGTCCTCGCCCCACAGGTCGTGCGCCTCGAAACGGACGGCGTAGACCGCTTCGCGCTCGGCGTTGTTTACGTCGGGCACACCGTCATCGCCTTGGATGCGGAAGATCTCGCCGGTCGCGCCGCGCAGATAGCGCGGGCAGCGCGTGTGCCACGCCGGGCGCATGCGTCGCACGCGAACACGATCACCGACGGCGAATGCTGCGGCAGCGGCTGGGGGCATCGGGTGGCTCGTGGCCATCGCCTCGAGTAGCTGCGCCGTCGCGACGGGATCCTCTCGACGAGGCGGCTGCTCACCAGCTGCAATTCGATCGACCCACGCGTCCACCTCGGCGTGCGTAATCGCCCCGGTCTCGACCAGTGCCTGCTCCGCCTCATGCAGCCACTTCTCGTAGTACGACACGCAGAGGTAGCGCGCATGCCCCATCCGCTCGATCGTGTGGCGAAAGGCGTGTGTGCTCTGCGAACTCGACGTCACCGCGAGAGCGAAGGCGCGGGCATCCCAATCGTTCGGCAGCGCCTGCTCCGCACCCGGCCACGTCGCGGGGCCGAAGCCCTGCATGCCACCGAGGTCGTGTGCGCCGTCCATGGAGAAACTATAACGCCTGGTGGGAGCGTTTCTGGTGCTGATTCCACCTGTGTGGAACCAGCGATGGGCACGTCAAACCGCCTTGCGCCGTGCGACTACCCGGCGTTGCGGTTCGGCAGCGACGGCTCGACCCGAAGGATCTTGGCGGCCCAGACAGGCATCCACCAATTCCAGTTGCCGAAGAGCGACACCAGAGCCGGTACGAGCAGTGCGCGGATCAGCGTGGCGTCCAGCAGAATGCCTGCCGCTAAGCCGGTTGCGAAGATCCGCACCGCCGTCTCGGGCGTGGCGCCGAGCGCAACGAAGGCGAGGAAGAGAACCAGCGCAGCGCTCGTCACGAGCCTGCCGGTGCGACCAATGCCAGTCACGATCGCCTTCGTGTTCGAACCGGTCGCGTCGTACTCCTCGCGCATTCGCGCCAAGATGAAGACCTCGTAATCCATCGACAGGCCATAGAGGAACGCGAAGACCATCAGCGGGAGCCACGAGGTGATCGCGCCGGTCGCCTCGATCCCCCAGACCGCCTCCGACAGGTTGCCCTGCTGCCACGCCCAGACCATGATTCCCCAGGCTGCACCGACGGAGCAGAGGTTGAGGATGATGGCCTTCAGTGGGAGCAGGAGCGAGCGGAATTCGCGGGCCAAGAAGATAAATGTGATGACGCCGATCATCAGCAGCATCAGTGGGAACGACCCGTAGACGGCGCTAATGAAGTCGTCATTCTGAGGGCCGACACCGCCGACTTGTGGAGCCGGTTCGAGCTGCTCAGCGGCAGCACGCACGCGATCGATCGTAGCCCGCCCCTCCGGTGTGGCGCCGTCGTTTTGCGGGATCACCTCGATCAGCGTCGTACCGTCCGCCTGCCAGCCGGCCGCAGTTGGCGCGACGGCGAGTCTGACTCCCTCGACGGCGGCGAGCGATTGCGCGGTCGCCGCTGCCGTGGCGGTCGTGGCGATCACCTCCATCGGCGTCACGGCGCCGTCGCCAATTCCCGAGTTCTGGAGTGAGAGAAGGGCATCGCGTGGTGGTCCGGACGAGGTCAGCGAGGTGGCAGCGGGCTCCCCGATGACGATCTGCGAGGCAGGTACGAGCAGTATCGCGAGGATCGCAATGCCAACGATCGCAGCGATCCAGCGTCGCCGTACGACGAGTTCGGCCCAGCGTGTCCAACCGCGACTCGCGGTGTCTTCATGTCGGATGCGCGGCCATTCAAGGCGCGGGCCAATGGTGGCGAGCACAACGGGCAGCAGCGTGATCGACACCAGCACGCTGATCGTCGGAATCAGCATGCCCGCATAGCCGATGCTGCGCAGGAACGGCACGGGCAGGATCACGAGCGCGAGCAGTCCGATTGCCACGGTGATGCCAGAGACGACGACGGCTCGCCCGGCGGTCTTCATCGCACGCACGAGGGCCTCGTCACCCTCGGCACCGAGAGCTCGCTCTTCTCGCCACCGCGTCACGATCAGCAGGGCGTAATCGATCGCGACGCCAAGGCCGATCAGGCCGACGAGGAACTGCACGATGATGGAGACGTCAGTCAGCCGCGCGAGGATGCCCAGCACGAGAAACGTGGACGGGATCGCCACGAGCGCGACCATCAGCGGCGTCAACGCCAAGAACGATGCGAACACGAAGATCAGCACCGCGAGTGCACCGAGGCCGCCGAACAACACCTCGATCAGCAGGCTCGGGCCCTCGCCGCCGCCACTCTCGCCGGTCAGCATCGGAATGCCGGTCAACGCAATCGGGGCGCCAGCGACCGTGGCGTCCGCAACGGCTGCCTCGATCGCAGGCAATGCCACCGGAGCCTCACTAAACCCGCCAGCGGCCGGTCCATAGACGTACGCGAACGTCGTCCTTCCGTCCTCGCTGATAAACCGTGGATCAAGCGTGTCGGGATAGCCAATCACGCGGAGGTTCGGTGCCGACTTCAGCACCGAATCGAGCACGCCCTGCAGCTCCGCCGTGGTTGCAGCGTCGCTGATCTTCGCGCCCTCAGGAACCGTCGTAACGAGCACAACAGGTGGCATCTCGCCGCCATTGCCATAGTCCGCGACGATTGCCTCGTTCGCTGCAAACGCCGGCTTGTCGGGCACCGCAAACTCCTGCGACAAGACGTCGGTGATACCCGCTGCGCTGGCCATACCGCCACCGAGCGCAAACAACCAGAACACGACGACGATCAGGCGGTGGCGGAGAACCCACCGGGTTAGGCGTTCCATGGAGACCTCGTCAAGAGAAGGGGGTAACGTCGAGCAACAGATTTATCGCGGATGAGGCGGCTGCGGATGAGCGAATCCTGACCGCCACCGGCATGCAGCCACCAACTGACCACGAATACGGCTTTTTCCGCCAAGCCCGCCCGACCGAAACGGCCGGGTGCCAGCAGGCAGCGGCGCTGTAAAACCCCAAGTCAGTTGGCTCAATGTGCTTCTGGAGGTTGTCAGCCACACGTGCAGCTGACGCGAAAGTCAGCATTATGGCGACACAAAATCTAAAGTCACATCCGTTAGATCTGACCCTCGAAATTACGGCGGCACTCGAGAGCGCCCGCAGGCGCACGACAAGCCTGATCGCGCCGCTCTCCCAAGAGGACCTGATCAAACAGGTCTCCCCCTTGATGTCGCCGCTGATCTGGGACTTCGCCCACATCGGCCATTTCGAAGAGTTGTGGCTGCTTCGAGAACTGGGCGGACAATCACCAGCACACGCCGACCACGATCAGGTGTACGACGCCTTCGCCAACGAACGCAGTGTGCGAGATCAACTACCGCTGCTCGATCCCGAGGCCGCCGACGCGTTCTTGGAAAGCGTCCGTCAAAAAGTCCTAGACCTCCTGCCTCAACTGTCGCTCGATGAGAAAGACCCGTTGGGTGAGAAGAGCTTCATTTTCGGAATGGTGGTTCAACACGAACTGCAGCACATCGAGACGATGACGCAGACTCTGCAAATCGGAGGGCTTCCCGCTCCGGCACCATCACGACCGCCAACTGTCTCAGCCACAGGCGACATCATCGTCGAGGGTGGTCCGTGCTTGCTGGGAGCGGGCTTGGAGAGCCCCTGGGCTTACGACAACGAACTCCCTCAACACGAGGCCGTGATTCCCGCGTTTCGAATCGACCGTGGGCTGGTCACGAACGCCGAATACGAGGCGTTCATCGATGCTGGAGGCTACGAGGATCGCAGCGTTTGGAACGACGAAGGTTGGGCCTGGTTGCAAGAAGAACAGCACGTCGGCGGCCCGCTGTACTGGGAACGCACCGACCATGAAACCTGCCGGCAGCGTTTCGACCAGCACGAAGTGGTGCCACCGCACGAGCCGGTTCAGCACGTCTCGTGGTTCGAGGCTGACGCCTACGCGCGCTGGGCCGGTAAACGGCTTCCCACCGAACAGGAATGGGAAAAGGCGGCGCGTACCTACGGTCCGATGCTTGAACACCTCAGCGGCGCAGTCTGGCAATGGACGTCCTCGCACTTCGCCGGCTATCCCGGTTTTCGGGCTTTCCCGTACCCGGAGTATTCGGAGCCTTTCTTCGGCGACGAATATCGCGTCCTCAGAGGCGGCTCATGGGTTTCGGATCCTGTCGTCGCGCGGTTGACCTTCCGTAACTGGGACTACCCACAGCGGCGCCACATTTTCTCGGGCATTCGTTGTGCAGCCGACCTCGTGTGACCACACCCCAACGGACGTCTTAGACGAATCCAGGCGATTCCTCGAGCACCAGCGGACTCGGTGTCAGTAGCTCCGGGGGATCTGTCGCGTTGTAGTCCGAGGGCGCAACATCGTTGGGCCCGTCCGCATGAATGAGCGAGGCAAGAACCTGGATTTGGGCGCGCCCAGGGCCGAGCTCGTGCTGGCCACCACCGTACATCGCGATCCCACTCGATCTGCACTCCTCGTAAATCTCGAACAGCGCACGGACGCTTCCGATTCGTGCCGGCTTGATGTTGATGGCATCCGGTCGTTCCGGCAATCGGCGGATATCCTCCGCAGTCTGAATTTGAGTGTCCCAACTGACCCGAAGACCGTCAACGATTTGCGGCGGGTCCTCGAATAGCGCCTCTGGATATTGATCGAATGCTCTGCGCACGAGCTCGCCGGTCCCTTGATTTTTAAAATCGATGACGTCGATCGGCAATCCTGGCTCGACACCATCCAAGTCGACCTTCAGCCGCAAGCCGGGGAAACGACGCAGGTGGATGGGTGGGGGTGAGACAACGAAGTGGAGCGGACGAAGGCTACGACCGAGGAC
>JAEMTW010000178.1 GCA_016462095.1 Thermoleophilia bacterium | reverse complement strand
ACTGTGACGGCTATGAGCAAGAGGTCGCCTACGACCGCCTGCTGATCGCGACCGGGGCCAGCCCGTGGGTGCCTGAGTTTGCCGAATGCGACCATCAGCGCGTCTTTACGACCCGCGAGGTACTCGATCAGCGCGAGACCCCCGAACACCTGATCGTTGTGGGTGCTGGTGCGACGGGCTGCGAATACTCCGAGTTTTTCGCTTCGTCTGGAAGCCAAGTGACGCTGCTGTCGGCTCGCTCGCAGGTGCTCCCAAACGAGGACGAGGACGTCGCCGAGATTATCCAGGAGGGCTTCCTGTCGCGTGGCATCGAGATTCAGATGAACGCGCGTATCAATCAGATCAATATCGATGGCGATCATGTGGTGGTGAAGAGCGATGACGGCCATACGTACCGCGGCACGCACGCCATCATCTGCATGGGACAACGCGCGAATACAGCCGGCCTCGGCCTTGAGTTGCTTGGCGTCGAACTCAACGCCCGGGGCGCGATTGTCGTCGACGAGCACATGCAGACGACCGCCGCAGGTGTCTATGCGGCAGGCGACGTTGCGGGCGGCATGATGCTCGCCTCGACCGGCGCCATGCAAGGACGACACGCGGCGCTGCATGCCTTCGGTGTGGCCGGCGACCCGATCCGCCTCCAAAACGTCGCCTGGACGATCTTTACTCGTCCTGAGGTGGCAACGATCGGACTCACGGAAAACGCCGCGGCTAGAGAAGGTATCGCCGTCGATGTCACCAAGCACTACCTTGGTGCTAATCCGCGCGGGGTTATCTCGGGCTGGCGTGAGGGCATGATCAAGCTGATCACGGACCCAGAGACTGGCGTGTTGCTTGGCGGATCGATCGTCGGCTATCGCGCCTCTGAGAACATTGCTCTGGTGGCGCTTGCTGTCAACGAAGGGTTGAGCGTCGAGTCGCTGGCCAATACGGGCGTCGTCACGCCCTCAATGTCGGAATCGATTCAACGCGCAGCAGAACGCGCGATGAACCGACGAATCGCGGCCAGCGGCTCGGGCATCGCATTCCCGCGCACGCAGCCCCTCGGCGCCTAGGTTGTGTTCTAGGCCCTGGTTCTAAGCCCTGGTTCCAGGCCCTGGTTCCAGGCCCTGGTTCTAGGTACCGCTCGCTGGCACCGTGCTGGTGGCAGTCGGATCGGGAGTCACGTTGCCCGTGGTGTCGGTGCCACCATCGTCCGTGCTGGCTCCCCCACCGCCAGCTTGGGTCGGCAACTTCGGTCCGATGTAGATGATCCCGTTCTCTGGCGCATAGCGCCAGTGCCAATTCTCCTGCGAGATCAGCTTGTCGTCTTTATACACCCGCCGCCCATATTTGATGTGAAAGCCATCTGTGCCTTTCCGCTGGTGTAGCTTGACCTGCCCCGGCGCGAGCGTTGGGTCGCGCTTGCGAATCATTTTCGCCTTCTTGTAGGAGTATGGCTCGCCTTCGACAGCAACAACCTTGCGCCCGAGCGGATCTGACAAAAACTGCACCGTCAAGCCTTCATCGTTGGTGTGCGTCAGGATCACGATCGGAGCGTCCCAGTCGTTCTTGAAGATCAGCTGCGGGTCACCCCACGAGACCGTTGCCTCTCGTCCCATCGGATAGCGCGGGATCCAGAACGAGTGCGGCGTGTGGGCAATCAACTTGAGGCCGCTAAAGAAGGCCGCATTGAAGGTGGTCGTGGCAACCTGCGAGACGCCGCCACCGACAGAATCCTTCAGAATATTGTTCTCGCCAATCATCGGCGCCTCAACGAACCCTCGCTGCAGGGTTCGCTCGCCAAGCGCATCATTCAACGAAAAGGTTGCCTGAGCGGGCAGGATGAACTGGTCAAGGATCTCGGCCGCGCGCTTGATGTTGGTGATGCGAGCACCGCCGTTGTAGGGCGTGAAGAACTGCCCAACAATCTGTTTGACACCGAGGTTCTGGGCCTCTTCGGTCGTCAAGGCGGGCTCACGTACGCCCACGGTGATCGGCACAATCTTCAGTTCTGGGTTCTGCTCCCAGGTCCGCGCCAACGTCTCGACATCGACGCCCCGACCATTGCGACCCGCGATGATCCGAGCCTTGCCCGCGGCATTGGTCACGAAGGTTGCGTTCCGGGCTGGGCGCTCGCTCTTGCCGTAGATCCGCGTGAAGTAGCCACGCAGGACGCCCTGACCGATCGTGAAGCGCACCGTCTTTTCGGTTTGCGTAAAGCCGGCTGCTCGCTTCGCGACAGCTCTCGGAATCACCCGCGAGTCGTACTTCAATGACACGATGTGGCGGGTCGCGACAAAGGTTCGCGCACTGGTTGCCGCCTCGTTCGCCACTGCCGTCGAAATGCGTGGCAGCACGACACGCACGGCCACGGGAATCTCCGGGCCTGTGTTACCGATGTTGCGAACAGCGGCCCGCATGTCAGAAATCACGGGCAACTGACCATTGACAGCTGGTGTCACGACAAACGCACCAGACTCACTGATTGTGACGCTCGCCGACTGTGGGGCAATCGACACTGCCTGTCTCACTGGCAGAGTGGCGCGCCGGTAGGCATTCGCGTTGAACAGGTAGGTCAGTGGAATCGATCGCGTCGTGGTATCCCCGAGCCGTCCTCGCAATCGTTCAACAAAACTCGAATCGGCTTGGGCCGTGGCCCCGGCCGCCGCGGCGTTCGGGCGCAACTTGATCTCGGCCGGATCGATCTGGAAGCGGTTGCCTCCTGCCACGAAGATCAGGCCGCGGGCGATCAGCTCGTTGCCGTGGGTGCGCACCACCGCAAGCGCCTCTGGCACCGTCAGGCCACCCACCGGCACACCATCAATTTCGGTACCGGCTGGAATGTTGCTGCCTGTATCGCGACCGAGATAGAGCGCCGCCCCGGTCGGAATGGCAAGCAGAACCACCACGATCGTGCCTACCACCCAAAGCAGGCGTCCACGGCGACGCCGAGGCTTCGAATCAAGACTGCTCTCGATCGGTTCCTCAAAGCGGTAGACCCGCATCCGCTCCGGAGATTTCGTCACAGGCAGATTCTACGCAGGTCTGACGGCCGGTCGCGAGGTAGAGGCGTCTCCACCTTTACCTCAGCGTCCATTCCGCTCCGGACCTTACGCGCTGAGCGCGAGATATTCCCGTAATTCCGGATTCGCTTTGGCCAACGCGCTGAGCGCGCGACCTTCGACCTGACGCACTCGCTCGCGGGTACAGCCCAATGTGCTGCTGACCTGGTCGAGCGTTCTCGTGCCGTTTCCGTCGAGTCCGAAGCGCAACTCCACAACGCGACGCTCCTGGTCGTGCAGCTGGTCGAGTGCCTGCTGGAGATCGAACGACACGTCACCTTCGGTGATCGCGGCATCTGGCTGCGTGGCGTTCTGGTCCTCGACGAGATCGGCGATGTCCGAGTCGCCGTCTCCGACGCTGACGTCCAACGAGATCGGGTCGTCGACGATGTCAAGCAGTGCGGTCACCTTTTTGAGACCAAGACCCGTCGCCGTCGACAGTTCCTCAGGCGTCGCCGGACGTCCCAGCTCCTGCCGCAGCCGACGCTCGGCCTTGCGGACACGCTTGAGGTTGTCAACGACATGGACGGGCAGGCGAATCGTGCGTCCCTGATCGGCGATCGCGCGACTGATGGCCTGCTTGATCCACCAGGTCGCGTACGTCGACAGTTTGAAGCCCTTGGTGTGGTCGAACTTCTCGACAGCGCGCATCAGGCCGACGTTCCCCTCTTGGATCAGGTCGAGCAGTGGCACGCCAGAGGCGGCACTGTAGGGACGCGCGATCGACATCACGAGCCGCAGGTTGCGTTCGACGAGTTCCTGCTTGGCGCGCATGTCCCCCGCGTCCTTACGGCGGGCCAAAGCGGCCTCTTCACCGGCGCTCAATAGACGCCCGTCGCCAATCTGGCGCACGTACGTGAAGAGCAGATCAACTTCGGGAGTCTCGTCGAAGGAATCGTCGATGGCAACATCGGCGACGGGAGCATCGAAGACGGTCTCTTGATCGACGACTCTGAGTGTGCGCGTAGGGCGCTTGGATGTGGCGGTTGCTGTCTGTGAAGCGCGCGTCATTTGTGAGCAATTGGC
>JAEMTW010000177.1 GCA_016462095.1 Thermoleophilia bacterium | reverse complement strand
ACCGCCCCGAACACACCGCTCTGCAAGTGATCGACCACACGCGCTCCGATGAGCCTTGGCTCGTATTGACAGGCGACAGCATGTTTGTGGGCGACGTCGCCCGTCCTGACCTGGCGATTGCCGGCCAAGCGGGTGCCGCCGGCCTGTACCACTCATTGCAGGAGCGCCTGCTAACCATGCAGGACGGAGTTGAGGTCTTCCCTGGGCATGTCGCGGGCTCACTCTGCGGCAAAGGCATGAGTGCAAAACCGTCGAGCACGCTTGGCTTTGAGCGGCGCTTCAACGACATGCTGCAACCGATGGGTGAAGACGCCTTCGTGGTCGCGGCAAATTCGGGCTTGTCCCCCAAGCCACCGAACCTTGCTCGCATCGTCGAGTACAACCGCGGCCCACTCGTGCCACGACCAATCCAGCCGCAGCAACTCACCGAGGTGCCAAGCGACGCGCCACTCTTGGACGTCCGCGCGAGCATGGATGCCATGCACGGTCTGGTGGCGGGTGCCTATCACGTGCCGGCCGACCAGAATGGCTTTGGTGCTCGCGCCGGCTTCTTGCTGGACCCGGACGTCCCGACGGTTCTAATCGCCGAGGATGAACCGCAGGCGCTGCGAGCGGCTCGTCGTCTCCAGGCGATTGGTCATCTGACACAACGTGGGTGGATTTTGGCCAGCGACGCACACGGCACGACCGTGCTGCAACCGCTCACGCTCGAAGAGTTCCTCGAGGAACGCGACACGCTCCAGATCATCGACGTACGCGCAGGTGACGAACTGCCAGCACCGCTCGTGGGCGCGATCCAGATTCCGCTCACGTCGCTCCACGACGCCTCGCTCGCTGCGCTCGACCCTACGCGCCGCACGGCCGTCATCTGCCAGTCGAGTCAGCGTGCCGGTATCGGCGCCGCAGTGCTCGCACGCCGCGGCTTTGGCGACGTCCACCCCGTGCTTGGTGCCGGGATGGGATCGCCGCTGTTCGCCAGCGTTAGTTGAGCGACATCCGCTCGGCGGGATAGCCGCTCGAACGAATCCGCTCGAGGACGTGCTCGCCGTGCGCGTGATCTTTGGTTTCGACGGTGATATCAACCGCGGTGTCTTTGACTCCAAGGTCCGTGCCGTCGCGATGGTGGAACATGTCAACGATGTTGACGCGTTCTGCCGTCAGCACATCGAGGAACTCGCGCAGCGAACCAGGGCGGTCCGCCATACGGGTCGTAAAGCGCATGTAGCGCCCGGCCGAGGTCAGCCCGTGGCGCATGATGCCCTGCAACAGCAACAGATCGATGTTGCCGCCTGACAGCACGATCACGACGCGCTTGCCCGTCACGTCACCAAGTTGACCACCCATCAAGGCGGCGACGCCGGCAGCGCCAGATCCCTCAACGACGAGCTTTTGTCGTTCGACAAGGAGCGTCATGGCAGCAGCAATTTGCTCGTCATCGACCGTCAGCATCTGCTCGACATACTGCTGGACGAGTGGGAACGTGATCTCGCCGGGTCGCTTGACCGCGATGCCGTCGGCGATCGTTCCCGCTGACGTAGCGGCCGTCACAGCGCCCGCCGCCAGCGAGGCAACAATCGGCGCGCACGCCTCTGCCTGCACGCCCACGATGCGCGTCGTGGGGCGCTGTTCGTGGATCGCGATCGCAGTGCCAGAGATCAGCCCACCACCACCACACGGCACGATTACCAGGTCGGGGTCGGCCAGTTGATCGAGCACTTCGAGCCCGAGCGTGCCTTGCCCAGCGATCACGTCCTCGTCATCGAACGGCGAAATAAAGACCGAACCCTCATCGGCACAGATTTCGCGAGCCCGCGCCAGCGCGTCGTCGAAGGCGGCCCCACCGAGCTCGATCCGGGCGCCATAGCCTCGTGTCGCCTCAACCTTTGTCAGCGAGGCGTCGATTGGCATGCAGATCGTGCAGGGCACTCCCAGCGCCTGCGCGGCGACGGCAACGCCCTGCGCATGATTGCCTGCGCTCGCAGCGATCACACCACGCGCACGCTCCTCGGCGGTCAGCAGCTGGACACGATTGGCGGCACCGCGCACCTTAAACGACCCGGTGCGCTGGAGGTTCTCGGCCTTCAGCCAGACGTCCGCGCCTGTCACATCGGAGAGAAAACGCGAGTGCAAGAGCGGCGTCACGAGCGCGACGTCCTGAATCCGCACAGCGGCTTGGCGGATGCGGTCGAGGTCGATCATGCGTCTCCCCCAGTATGCCGCTCAAGGAGTTGCGCGAGAGCCAGTGGGTCGAGTGTGCCTGCGTGGAGCTGGGCCAGTGCTTCCTGGATCGCGGGATTCTGATCCATGGCGTGCTGAGCGCGAGCGCCCGCTCGCGTCGCGGCAGCGGCGACCGCCTCGCGCTCGAGCCCGCCCTGACGACGCGCTTCGATCGCTGCTACGCCAAGCGCCTCGCGGCACGATACGACGGCAGTCCACAACTGATCGACGCCAGTCTGGTTCGGAGCAGAGACCTCAACCAGCCGAGGGGCCTTGTCCGGATCGATACTCAAGGCCAGACGTAACTCGCTACGAAACATGTCCACGCCAGGAAGATCAGCCTTCGTCAACGCCACGATGTCAGGAATCTCCATCACGCCGGCCTTGATCGCCTGAACGCTATCGCCGCTCCCCGGCTGCAGCGCGAGCACCACGATGTCAGACATGTCCGCAATGCGAATGTCGGATTGACCCGCGCCAACCGTCTCAATCAGGATCACGTCAAAGTTGGCCGCTCGCAGCACCGCGCTCGCGAGCGCCGTCGCCTCCGCCACTCCACCAAGCCGCCCGCGACTACCCATCGAGCGAAAAAAGACGCCAGCGTCCGTGTCGTGTTCAACCAGCCGTACGCGATCACCCAACACGGCGCCTTGCGTAAACGGACTCGAGGGATCAACTGCGACCACGCCGACCGTCTGCCCCGCGTTACGGATCTCTCGCACCAGTGCACCAACCAGCGTCGACTTGCCGACTCCAGGTGGGCCAGTGATGCCCACCACGAGCGCACCGGCGGTCTTCGGCCACAGCGCAGCGACCAGCTCGCCAGCCGAAGCATGCTCATCCTCGATCCACGAGATCGCGCGTGCAATCGCACGGCGATCACCAGCACAGACCAACTCGGCAAGCGCCGCGGGTTGTGGGGGAAGAGGAGCCATAGAAGGTACGGTAGCGATGCGCCTCGCAGCGGCGCGCGGCTGACGCGGTCTACTCTTCGAAGAGATCAGTATGGAACTCCCGATTTTTTCACTCGAACTCGCTCTCGTGCCGGGCGAACCCATGCCGCTCCACATCTTTGAACAGCGCTACCAAGACATGGTCGCGTGGTGCGAGGAGCATGACGAGCCCTTTGTGATCGTGTACTCGGACGACGACGGGATGAGAGACATTGGCTGCACAGCCGAGATCACCCAGATCCTCGAACAGTTCCCGGACGGGCGCTCGAACATCATCACACTTGGCGGCATCGTGGTCCGCATCGAGAGCATTCACGACGAACACTCCTACCGCTCTGCACACGTCGAGCCGGTCACCGATGCTCCCGCGGAGGCACCGCTCGACGCGCAAGAGGCCGCAATTGCCATCTACTCCCGACTCGCTGGCGAGCTCGACGGCGCAGCCCCTGAGGCACCCGAGCCCGGCTCCGGGCTGTCCTACGCCCTCTTAGCCCGGGTCGATATTGGCCACGACATCAAGCAATCACTGCTCGAAGATCGAGACGAGGTACATCGACTCGAAGTCGTCACGGGTCTCCTGACCGAGATTCACCGCGGGATGGTGCTGACACGCGAAACACAGGAGCGGGCACGACGCAACGGACGTGTGCGGACGCCAGAAGAACTCGCGCGCGAACTCGGCCTCGACGACTAGTTACTTGAGAAAGTCGGGTACGTCGATCGCGTCGGCGTCACCAGCCGTCGCAGGCACGTTGAACTCGGGGATCATCGCTGCGCCACCGGTCATCGAAGCCTCCATCGGGCGCGAGCCCGCCGGACGATCGAAGCCGGTGGCGATGACGGTGACCCACACCTGATCGCCGAGGTTCTCGTCGACCATCGCCCCGAAGATGATGTTCGCCTCGGGATGG
>JAEMTW010000176.1 GCA_016462095.1 Thermoleophilia bacterium | reverse complement strand
CGGCAGCGGCATGATCGGCAACCTCGTACACGGCTTCTATGCGAACATCTTGCGCCCGCTCTGGCCGGGCGGTGCGCCGGCGACGCGTAACTGTCGTTTTGAGCCAACGTGCTCGCGTTACGCAATCGATGCGGTGCGTTATCGGGGCCCGCTGGTCGGCCCCGTTTTGGTGGTATGGCGCCTCCTCCGGTGCAACCCATGGAATGATGGCGGGGTCGACCCCGTTCGACGGCAACGCTAGTGGACACTCTTTACTCTCTCCTTGACCCGATCGTCCTGCCGCTGACGTGGCTTTTGACAACGATCCACGAGCAGCTAGGCGTGTCGTGGGCCTGGTCGATTGTGCTCCTAACGGTGGTCGTCCGTATCGTCATGATCCCGCTGACCGTCAAGCAGCAGCAATCGTTCCGGGCGATGCAGTCGCTGCAGCCGCAGATCAAAAAACTGCAGGCGAAGTACAAGGACGACCGCCAGAAGCTGAACGAAGAGATGATGCTCTTCTATCGCGAGAACAAGGTCAACCCGTTCGGCTCGTGTCTGCCACTGATCGTCCAACTGCCGATTTTCTTCGCGCTCTATATCGTGCTCGTCGATATCTCGGAGGAAGTGGAGGCCGGCGCCGATCTCTCGATGTTCTGGGGCTGGATTCCCAACATCACCGAGTCGTTGAACGCGATGCCGGGCACGACGTTGTGGCCATTGATGATCATCTACGTGTTGTCGCAGATGGGCTCCACGCTGCTGATGCCGACCTCGGTCGATCCCAAGCAGAAGTACATCTTCCTGTTTCTCCCCATCGTCTTTGCCTATTTCATCGTGAGCCCACCGTTTGGCACCTCAGAGTTCCCAGCGGGCCTGTTGATCTACTGGATTACGACCAACCTCTGGACCTGCGGCCAGGCTGCCGTGATTCGCGTCTGGTTCCCACCACCGCTCCCTCCCTCCGCCCAGGAGGAGCCCGCTAAGAAGACGCAAGGCGGCATCGCGGCGCGCTTGGGGATTGGCGCCAAGCCGACCAACCAGATGCCGAAGGCGAAGAAGGCGAAGGCCAAGCCGGCGGCCTCGGCCAGCGAGGGTGAGGTGGTTGCTGAGGCCCAGCCTAAGGCGACACCGACTACCCCGAGAAATAAGGCCCAGCGCCAAAAACGACCGAATAAGCCGATGGTAAAACCGCCCAGTGACGGTCCGAAGGACAGCTGATGGCGGACGACCCGACAGCGGTCGAAGGCACGGGCGAGACGGTGGGCGAGGCACGCTGGGCAGCGACCCGCGAGCTCGAACGTCGCTATCCCGGGCTGGATAAAGAGACGATCGAGTTTCAGGTCTTGTCCGAAGGCGAGCGTGGCTTGATGGGCGTTGGCCGCGAGCCCGCGCGGGTGCTTGGACAGTTGACGGTGGTCCCGGAGGCCGATCCCGCGGCACCCACGCGAACCGTGGAGCGCGAGGAGCGCCGGCCGCCAAGGCAGCGTTCGAGCGCACCGGTCCTGCCCGCGGCGGCGGGCCCGCTGGCCGAGCGGATCGAAGAGGTCCTGACGGCGATCTGTGGCGGCATCGGTCTCGAGGCGACGGTTGCTGTCGGACAGGGACCCGATGGCCTCGTCGCCAACGTCGAAGGCGACGACCTCGGACTGCTGATTGGCAAGCACGGCCACACGATTGATGCCATCCAGTACCTGGTCAACGCCATGGTGCTGCGGGGCCAAGAAGACGCCACGCCGGTCGTGGTTGATGCGCAGGACTATCGCCGTCGCCGCGAGGCCGTGCTGCGCGATACGGCCGAGCGCGCAGCGCAGGAGGCCCTGACAACGGGGCAGCCCGTCTCGCTGGAGCCGATGTCGAGCGCTGAGCGCAAGATCGTGCATCTCGTCTTGCAGGAGCGGACAGATGTGACGACGGAGTCGGGTGGCCGCGAGCCGCAACGCTGCGTCGTCGTGCTGCCGACCGCCTGACGCCGTTTCACGTGAAACAGTTCTCCACCCCTCCGCGGCGTTTCACGTGAAACGCGACCCGCTCCAGCAGTTTCTCGATGTGATTACCGATGCGGCTCAGCGGTTGGTGGCGGACAAGAGCCCCGAAGCGCTTGCCGAGCATGTCACCGACGCCCGCAACAGCCTGCCGCTCTTGGCCGGCGAGACGGGACCGATGATCGATGTTGGCACCGGCGCTGGCTTTCCGGGTGTCCCGCTGCTGCTCGACCGCCCAGAGCTCAGTGGCGTGCTGCTCGACAGCCGCGCTCGTCGCTGCGAACACCTGCAAGAGGTTGTCGATCGCTGCGAGCTGCGCGATCGCGTTGAGGTCGTCAATCTGCGGGTCGAAGAATACGCCCATGGCACAGGCCGCGAGGCCTTTGGCATAGCCGTTGCGCGCGCACTCGCCCCACCCCCAGTGGCGATTGAGTTGTGTCTGCCATTGCTACGGACGGGCGGCGTGTTCGTGATTCATGCGGGCACGGTCGACGCCAAGGAACTCGAGCAGGCGGCACAGGCTTTGGCGGGTACCGTCGAGCAAGTTGTTCCCGTGGCGGGCTTTGCACACCGTTCGCAGGTCGTGATTCGCAAGCTTGGCCCGACACCAGAGCAGTATCCGCGGCGCGCGAATGCGATTGCGCGCGAGCCGCTTGTCCGCCCCGCGGACTAGCCTCTGGTGCATGTCCCGCATTTACGCACTGGCCAATCAAAAGGGTGGGGTCGGTAAGACCACGACCGCCGTCAACGTCGCTGCGTGTCTTGCGGAGGCCGGCGCGCGTGTGTTGCTCGTCGACTTCGATCCCCAGGCCAACGCCACGACCGGGCTCGGCCACCGCCCTGTGCGCGGCCGCTCAACGTACGAGGTCTTGCATGGCGTGCCAATTGCCGACATTGTGATTCCCTCCGGCATTCCCAATCTCGACCTGGCGCCAGCGCACCCCGACTTGGCTGCTGCTGCCGTCGAGTTGCCTGACATGGAGGATCGCGAGCAATTGCTTGCTTCCGCGCTGGCCGAGGTCGATGATCGTTATCCCTTCGTCCTGGTTGACTGCCCGCCGGCGCTCGGCATGCTGACGGTCAATGCCTTGGCGGCCGCAAATCGGCTGATCGTGCCGGTGCAGTGCGAGTACTACGCCCTTGAGGGCCTGGCCCAGCTGCTGGAGACGGTCGAGCTGGTGCGCGCGCGCATCAATCCTCACCTGCAGCTGTCTGGGTTGCTCCTGACGATGCACGACGGCCGCACGCGTCTTTCGCAGGACGTCGCGAGCGAGGTGCGCGAGCACTTCGGCAACAAAGTTTTCGATAGCGTGATTCCCCGTTCCGTCCGACTGGCCGAGGCGCCGTCGCACGGGCGACCAATTTCTCAGTTCGATCCGCGTTCGGCAGGTGCCGACGCGTATTACCGACTTGCCCTGGAGGTGGTTGAGCGTGGCTAGGCCTAGTGGACTCGGACGCGGACTTTCCGCATTGCTCGACCCAGCGGGTGTCGAGCCGACGCTCGTCACGCTCCCGCTGGAGCAGGTACAGCCCAATCCGCGCCAGCCGCGGCGGGCTTTTGAACAGGACGCGCTTGACGACCTCGCGCGCTCGATTGCGCAGGACGGCATCATTCAGCCGATCCTCGTGCGCTCGGCGCCGGATGGCCGCTACGAGATCATCGCCGGCGAGCGCCGTTGGCGTGCAGCGGGCCTGGCAGGTCTCAAGACGATCCCCGCGATCGTGCGACGGGCCGACGAGCGACAGACGCTGATCTTGGCACTGGTCGAGAACGTCGTGCGCGAGGACCTCAACGCAATTGAGACTGCCCGCGGCTACGCGGCTCTGATCGACGAGTTGGACCTGACGCCGACGGAGGTGGCAGAGAAGGTCGGTCGTAGCCGACCGGCAATCGCCAATGCGCTCCGCCTGCTCGACCTGCCCGATGAGGTGTTGGAGGCGATTATCGCCGGCGACCTCTCGGAGGGCCACGGGCGTGCGATCCTGCAGCTCGAAGACCACGACGCGCGGCGCGCGCTGGCCAAGCGGGCGATTGCCGAGGGCCTGTCGGTTCGACAGGTGGAGGCGGCTTCGCGCACGGGCGCACCGGCTCGGCGCGCGAGCAAGCATGGGGGCGGCGGTCCGCTC
>JAEMTW010000175.1:2876-4181 GCA_016462095.1 Thermoleophilia bacterium | reverse complement strand
ACGCGCAACTCTCCCCCCCGCTCACCTTCAAAGAGCAGCACGGCATCGACGAGGTGCTCCAGCACCTTGGGACCTGCCACCGCACCATCCTTGGTGACGTGCCCGACGAGCACGATCGCCACGCCATGTTCCTTGGCGACGCGCAGCAACTCGCCCGCTGCCTCGCGCACCTGCGAGACCGAACCCGGCGCCGACGAGAGGTCGGCGGTCCACAAGGTCTGGACCGAGTCGACGACACAGACGGCTGGGCGTTCGGCCGCGATCGTGGCTTTGACGACGTTGAGGTCGGTCTCGGCCACGACACGGATCTTGCCGGCCCCACCGATCCGCTCGGCGCGTAGGCGCACCTGCGCAGCCGACTCCTCGCCGGTCACCAGCAGAGCGGTCTCGCGCTGCGCGATCGAGGCCAACGCCATCGTCAGAAGCGTCGACTTACCGACGCCCGGCTCGCCACCAAGCAGGACGAGCGAGCCCGGCACGATGCCGCCGCCGAGCACGCGATCGAGCTCGCCAATACCGGTTGGAATGCGGATCGCCTCATCGGCCGAGACGTCGGCAAGAGCAATCGACTCGCGTGCCGCTACCGGACCCGAGCGTCCGCTGCGTTGCACCGACGAGCGCTGCTCTTCGACCGTCCCCCAGGCCTCACACGACGGGCAGCGTCCCTCCCACTTCGGCAGCACCTCGCCACAGGCCGAGCAGACAAAGTGGGAGGTAGCACGCGCCATGTCCACAGGCTAGTGTCGGGGACGGATACGCCGAGCGCGCGCTCACGGACAGCTTGCGCGCAGGCACACCGTCAGATTCCTGCAGCCGCCAGCACCCACATCAGGACGACGCCGGCCGTGACCGTCACAAACGCCGTGACGACAGTCCCACCCTGACGGGCTGCGGGGATCATGTCGCGCGTCGCGAAGTAGATCAGCGTGCCGGCAAAGAACCCTGCGTAGCCGAGGATCCAGGCCTCGCTGAGGTGCAGTGCGCCGCCGAAAAAGGCGCCAATGACGGGAGCGATTGCCGCCGCAAGGACGAGCGCCCAGGTTCGTCGTACCGTGTTGCCATGGCGGCGCATGATCGACGCCGTCGTCATGCCGTCCGCGAAGTCGTGGGCCAAGACGGCAATCAGGATAGCCACGCCAATCGAAGTGGAGACCTGAAAACCGATGCCGATCGCGAGCCCATCGATGAAGGAGTGCACAACCAACGCGCCTGCACCGATCAGGCCAACGTGAGGATGGCGGTGCTCGCCACCCGAATCGTCGTCGGTCGGGTGCGGGCCGATCAGCTCCTCGACAGTGAACATCA
>JAEMTW010000175.1:0-2776 GCA_016462095.1 Thermoleophilia bacterium | reverse complement strand
CCCGAATCGTCGTCGGTCGGGTGCGGGCCGATCAGCTCCTCGACAGTGAACATCAACAGGAAGGCGACGACCAGCAGGATGTACGGCAACGGGACAGTGCCCACCGTTGGCAGCCCAGTACTGCTGAGTTCTGGCAGCAAATGAAAGCCCACCAGCCCGAGCATCGCGCCGCCAGCCAGGCCGTAGACGAGGTGCAGTCGCCGGTGCGCACGGAGCGCCACAGCACCGCCAAGCATGGTGGTGAAGAACGGGAGGATCTTAAGTACGGCGATCACAGATGGGAATGATACTCATTATCAGGTAGAGTGCAACCAGTGACCGCTTCGTCGACCCATCACCACCACTCCGCCTCCCCCATCTGGGAGGCGCATGCGCGCGCGGCACTCGCAGCCCAGGGCTCGCGTGCGGGCGGCGCACGCCAACTCGTCATCGCCGCGCTTGCCGGCCAGGCTTGCTGCGCGAGCGCACAAGAGATCCACGCCCAAATCGCGGCCACTGGTGGAGCCACCGGCATCGCCAGCGTCTACCGCACGCTCGACCTCCTCCACGGCCTGTCGCTCATCACCCGCATCGACACCGGCGATGGGGTTGCTCGCTTCGAACCTGCTCATCCCGACGGCGCGCATCACCATCACCTCGTCTGCGACACGTGCGGCAGCGTCGAGGCCTTCCACGACGACGCCCTCGAGACGGTCATCCACACCGTCGCCGACCGAGTCGACTTTCGCGTTGACGCGCACGACGTCGTGCTTCGCGGCGCCTGTCGCAGCTGCCGCTAGGTGCCCTCACAACGACGACGGGCCGAGGATTTCTCCCCGGCCCGCAACATCGTTACCTTGACGCGAGAACTACTCGCTGACCTCGACCAGATCTGCCGGTGGCGCATCGGGCGTCGGCGGAACGATGTCCATCGAGACCTCGTCCGTGCCCTCCTTGCGATCCACGAGGATCGTCGAGCCATGCTGCATCTGCTGCGCGAGCACGAAATCGGCCAACGGGTCTTCGAGGATGCGCTGGATCGCACGGCGCAACGGCCGGGCACCCATCGCGGGGTCGTACCCCTCTTGGACCAGCAGTTCCTTCGCGGTCTCCGTGAGTTCGATCGCGACCCCGTGGACCTCGAGCTGCTCGCGGAGGCGATTCAGCATGAAGTCAACGATGTGCAGGATCTGCTCACGCGACAGCTTATGGAAGACGATCACTTCGTCGATACGGTTGAGCAGCTCCGGGCGGAAGACGCGCTTCAGCTCGGTCATGATCTTGCCCTTCATATCCTCGTAGGACTGGCCACTCTCGTCGTCCGCCTGCGAGAAACCGAAGTTTTGGTTCTTCGCGATCGTGGCCGCGCCAATGTTCGACGTCATGATCACGATCGTGTTGCGGAAGTCGACCTTACGTCCCTGCGAGTCCGTCAAGTTGCCCTCTTCGAGAACCTGCAAGAGGATGTTGAAGACGTCGGGGTGGGCCTTCTCGATCTCGTCGAGGAGCACCACCGAGTACGGCTTACGACGCACGGCCTCTGTCAGCTGACCACCCTCGTCGTACCCGATGTAGCCGGGCGGCGAACCGACGAGACGCGAGACAGAATGCTTCTCCATGTACTCGGACATGTCGACCTGGATCATCGCGCCGTCGTCACCGAAGAGGAACTGAGCGAGCGTACGGGCGAGCTCGGTCTTGCCGACACCCGAGGGGCCAAGGAAGATGAAGGAGCCCGACGGGCGCTTCGGATCCTTGATACCGGCACGGGCGCGACGGATCGCGCGCGAGACGGCAGCGATTGCCACGTCCTGGCCGATCACGCGCTTGTGGAGTTCTTCCTCCATACGGATCAGCTTTTGCGTTTCGGCCTCGGTCAGCTTGAAGACAGGGATGCCGGTCCACATCGAGACGATGTCGGCGATCTCTTCCTCGCCGATCGACGGCTGCTCGGCAGCGCCTTCGCCCTCGGACCAGCTCTCCTCGGCCTCGCGCTTGTCGTTCGAGAGCTTGCGCTCCTGATCGCGCAGGTTGGCGGCCGCTTCGAAGTCCTGGCCTTCGATCGCGGTCTCCTTCTCCTTGCGGACGCGCTCGATCTCGTCCTCCAACTCGCGTTGAGCGGGCGGTGCCGACATCGTCCGGATTCGCATGCGCGAGGCGGCCTCGTCGATCAGATCGATTGCCTTGTCAGGCAGGTAACGATCTTGGATGTAGCGACTCGACAACTCGGCCGCGGCGACCAACGCCTCGTCCGTGATGCGGATGCGGTGATGCGCCTCGTAGCGATCGCGCAGACCACGCAGGATCTGGATCGAATCCTCGACGGTTGGCTCTTCGACACGAACCTCCTGGAAACGTCGCGCCAGCGCCTTGTCGCGCTCGAGGTACTTGCGGTACTCATCGAGCGTCGTGGCACCAATCGTCTGCAGCTCGCCACGCGCCAAGGCGGGCTTGAGAATGCTGGCCGCGTCGATTGCGCCCTCGGCAGCACCAGCGCCAACGAGGTTATGCAACTCGTCGATGAAGAGGATGATGTCGCCACGCAGCGAGATCTCCTTCATCACCTTCTTCAGGCGCTCCTCGAACTCGCCGCGATACTTCGAACCGGCCACGAGAGCCGCCAGGTCGAGCGTGTAGATCTGCTTGTTCTTAAGCAGATCCGGGACTTGACCACTCGAGACGCGCTGGGCGAGCCCCTCGACGACGGCCGTCTTGCCGACGCCCGGCTCGCCGATCAACACCGGGTTGTTCTTCATGCGGCGGACGAGAATCTGCATCATCCGCTCGATCTCGGTCT
>JAEMTW010000020.1 GCA_016462095.1 Thermoleophilia bacterium | reverse complement strand
GCGACGATCGCCTTGGCACCGCCCATCCTCGTTGCGCTGAACGTGACTGTACCGTTGCCGTTGTTCTTGGCATCGAGGTTGTAGGCGTACGGACCGTTCTTGGAGGAGTAGTCGTTGTCGAGGATCCAGACGACTTCGTCCGACGCCTTCAGCGTGGCATCGGTGGCGCCGGTCATCGACATTGTGCCGTTGACGAAGAGGGCCCAGTATCCAGTGGCTGGCGCCTTGGTGGCAACGATGCGGGTGAGGTACGCCGCGTTGTACGTGGCGTCATAGACGGCCGTGTACGGGAGGCTCGTCGCGACGATCTGGCCCATGGCGGAATTGGCCTTAAGCACGTGCCGCTTGCCCTTTGAATCCACGTAGGCGCGCGCGCTCGTGACGTCGGTGGCCGTGGCCCCGAAGACGTTCTGGCCGCCGGACACGACACGCAGGGTGGCGGCGCTGGCTGTGGTGGGGACGATGATGGCAACCGCGAATGCGGCGGCCGCGAGGATGTTCCTCGTGCGCATGATCTTGATCCTTCTCTCGAGGTCCCCAAGGCCTGGTGGCTTGGGGGAAGGCGGGTGTTCTGACTCGAAACGCACTTCCTCAAATTTCTCCGAGGCCGATTGCCATTGCCTTCCCAGTTCCGAAGAACCAGTGACCGGTGCGTGCACCGAGACGATCGGACGTTCCTTACAGCGGCGGGACCGTGCCGGATTTGCACCGGACTTCCCCTGCCCTTCAACACCGACGGTAGCAGACGAGTCGTTGCTCCGGCATACTCGCTTCATGCCTACGCGTCTGCCCCGTCCTCGCATCGAGGGCCAACACCTTGCTGTTTCTTGTGGCCATCCCCTTGCGGTCCAGGCTGCCCTCCGCGTTGGTGCGGCCGGTGGCAACGCAGCGGACGCGGCGGCGGCTGCAGCGGCAGCGCTCGCGGTGGTTTTGCCCGACGCCTGTGGCCTCGGCGGCGACCTGCTTTGCATCATCCGGAAGGCGGATGGCACGACAACGGCGATCAATGGTGTCGGCAAGGCGCCGGCTGGGATCCAGCTGCCGTTGCCAAAGGATGGCGCCCAGGTTGCGGCAGTGCCGGGCTTCGTGCGCGGTGTGTGTGACCTCATCGAGCAGGCCGGCACACTGTCGCGTTCCGAGGTCTTTGCACCGGCGCTCGAGCTAGCCCGCGACGGTGTGCCAATGACGCGCGATACCGAGGACGCACTGCGCGCCTATGTCGATCGCCTCACGCGCGGTGGCGCAGATGACTCGCCGTGGGTGCGCGCACGCGACACCGGTGCTGGCACGATCGTCAAGCTGCCGCAGACCGCCGCGACGATTCAGACGATCATCGATGGCGGTGCCGACGCGTTCTACAACGGTCCGATCGCCGAGGCGATTGTGGGCGCGATGGCCCGCGAGGGTGGCGCGATGTCGCTTGAGGACCTCTCGACGCACGCGAGCGTGATCCGCCCACCTGTCGCCACCGACTATCGCGGCGTCACGGTGCTTGCCCAGCCACCCTCCTCACAGGCGATGCTGCTGACGATGGCGCTGCGGCGCCTGACGGCCGAGCCCGCCTCCGACGGGTCGCCCGTCGCGCATCATCGCGCCGTCGAGGCAATGACGGGCGCCTTCGCCTTCCGCGATCACATCACGCAGGACGGTGCCGACGCCGAGCTGATGGCGCTCGCCGACTCGATTCCGATCTCCGACCGCGCGAGCCGCGTCGACCACGCCAAGGGCTACAACCACACGACGTCGGTGACGGTCGCCGATCGCGAGGGCAACGTCGTCTCGATGCTGATCAGCGTCTTCGACTCCTTTGGCTGCGCAACGTGGGTGGCGGAGGGCGGCTTCTTCGTCAACGATCGCCTGCTCTCGTTCTCGCGCGACCCCGAGTCGCCAAACGCTCCCGCGGGCGGCAAGCGACCGGTCCACACGCTCTCGCCGGCCATGATCATCGATGGCCAACGCATCGTCGGCATCTCGACGCCGAGCGCTGATGGCCAGGTGCAGGCACTGCTGCAGGCAATTCTCGCCCACCTTGATGAGTCCGCTGATCTCGGGGAAGTAATCGAGCGACCGCGGTGGCGCGTCGTTGGTGACCGTCTTTACATCGAACGCGATGTCGATCCCGTGCTGCGTGCGGCTCTGGTGGAGCTTGGCCACGAGGTCGTCGACGAGGAGCCCGGTGACAGCCTCTTTGGCAGTATCTGCGCCTCCGAGATCGACCTCACCACGGGGCTCGTCTCGGCCTGGGCCGATCCGCGGCGCGAGTCATGGGCTGGTGCCTGGTAATCACTCCGTTTGTCTGATTTCGACGAGGACAGTCCGTTATCCCACAAGCTCCTGTAGCAGCACGAGCGCGAGCGCCTTATCGAGCGGCTCGTTCAGGCTCGGACAGCCGAAACTCTGAATGCATGAGGGGCAGCCAAGCTGGCAGGGGCATCCGGCGGCGATCGACTGCGCGGCCTCGGCGATGCGGGGTAGTGCGGCGAAGGCGGTACGCAGAATGCCCGCGCCACCCGCGCGCGTCTCGTGCAGGATGATCGTTGGCAGGCTCGTGTCGGGGTGCAGTTGCAGCGAGAGGCCGGCGAGATCGCCGCCATCGCAGGGGACGGCCAGGGGCAGGGCGGCGGCCAGCAAGTGCTCGATCGCGTGGAGGCCACCGAGCGACGGCTCGTCGTCGGTTGGGGGGCGCACACACCAGAGGGCAGCCGTGCGGTACTCGCGCGGGGGCAGGTCGAGCGGGCGTTGGTCGATCACGGAGAGGTCGTCAACGCGGCGACGTTGAAACGCGACGACCTGGGTCGTCACCTCCGCCTCGCCGAGATGGACGCGCCAATTGCCGAGCCAATCGTCGCGTTCGGAGTCGAGGAGGCGAATCTGCGATTCGGCACGCGCGACGGTAAACCAATCGCCGCGAAACGGCTCGACGATGGCCTGGCCGTGCTCCAAATCGAGCTCGGTGACGAGATAACGCTCGCCGAAGTTGAGGTGCACGGCGCCCGGGTGAACGGTGAGGGGAGCGCGGTCCTGCTCGACGTCGCCCAGCACAGCGCCCGACTCGCTGTCGATGATCGTGACGGCCTGATTGCCCGAGCTGCGCAGTGAAACGCGCGAAGCAGGGTCGTCAACGCCGGTCCAGATCAGGCCCGCGGCAGTCATCGCAAAGTCGTCGGGGCTCAAGTGGACGAGGGCGTCGGCATCGTCCGTCACATGGACGCCGAGGATGCTCTCGTCGCGCGGCCCCACGGCGGCTTCAGCGGCCGCGCAGGCTAAGTGCGCGATGCGGATTTCGGGGTTGTTTGGATCGAGCGCGATCGCCTCGACTGGGCGTGCCATCAGGGCCTCGGGATGGCGGGCAAACCACTGGTCGAGCGCGTCGTCGCCCAGCACCAAGAGGCCGAGTCCACGTTGCCGCCGCCCGGCACGACCCCACTCCTGGCGAAGCGACGCGACCGAGCCAGGGAAGCCCACCACCACCGCGCAATCGAGCTCGCCGATATCGATGCCGAGCTCCAGCGCGTTGGTCGCGATCACGGCTCGCAAGGCGCCGCTCGCGAGCCGCGCCTCGATCTGGCGGCGCACCTCGGGCGTATAGCCCGCGCGGTACGGCTCGACGCGGTCGGTCAGCACGGGCGCGCGGCGCGTCAATTCGTCGCGCACGCCCCGCAAAATCAGCTCGACCATCTGCCGGCCAGGGGCGAAGCAGATCACGCGCTGGTCGTCGATGACTAGTTGAGCGACGAGGCCGACCGCCTCTTGGATCCGCGAGGCGCGTCGCCCCGTGGCCTCGTCGAGCAGGCTCGGATTCCACAGCGCAACATCGCGGCCTGGCGACGGCGCACCGTCGGCGTCGACGATCGAGATTGCGCAGCCCGTCAGTTGCCCAAACGCCTCGGCGGGGTTGCCAACGGTGGCAGACGCGAGTAGCAGCTGGGGCGAGGCGCCATAGAGCGCGGCGCAGCGACGGAGGCGCCGGATCACGTGCGCCACGTGGCTGCCAAAGACGCCGCGATAGACGTGAGCCTCGTCGATGATGATCGCGCTGAGGCCCGACAGCCACTCATCCCAGCGCTGATGGTGCGGGCAGATGCCGATGTGGACCATGTCCGGATTGCTGAGGACGAGATTCGACTCGATGCGAGCGCGGCGGCGACTCGCGGTATCCGTATCGCCATCGACGAGTGACACGCGCAGATCGCGACCGAGGCCGAGGGCATGCAGGCGGCGGGCCTGATCTTGCGCGAGCGCCTTCGTCGGGGCCAGATAGAGCGCGCGCGTGTGCGACTCCGTCAGCAACGTCTCGAGCACCGGCACGGTGTAGGCGAGGGTCTTGCCGCTGGCCGTGCCCGAGGTGATGCCCACATGCCGACCCTCACGAGCCAGCGCGATCGCCTCGGCCTGGTGCGACCAGAGGTGCGTGACACCCGTGCGCTCCAACGCGGCCACGAGCGCCGCCGGCAAGTCGGCCGGGAGCGGCTCGGGCTGGCCCGCAACGGCAGGCTGCTCGCCCCGAAAGACCAGACGGTCGTCGTGTGGCGGCGCGCCAAACGAGAGCGCCGCGTCCCAACCCGCGCGGTCGCTCACGGCACGTCGGGATGCTCGGCGGCCGGAAACGACCCCAAGCAGACAAGCACGGCCGAGCGGCTACGAACATCGTCGAGGGCGCGAATGATCGACGGATCGTCCTGATGACCCTCAATGTCGATCAAGAACTGATACCGCCAAGGCTCGCCAGGGATGGGGCGCGAGTGCAACGACACCATGTTGACCTTGTGGTACCGCAGCGGCTCAATCGCATCGTGCAGCGCGCCTGGCTGATGGCCCGTCACGAGCCGCAACGCGCTCTTCCAAGCGACACCCTCCGTGTAGGTGAGCGGCGTGCGGGCAATTGCCACGAAGCGCGTCATGTTCTCCGGATGGTCCGAGATATCGCTCTCGAGAATTTCGAGCCCGTAGCGTCGCGCCGCCGCCGGCGAGGCAATCGCGGCCCAGGTCGGATCGCCATGCTCGGCCACGATCCGCGCGGCGTCGGCGGTCGTGGGCGCGCCAATCTCCTCGAAGCCACTGTCCAGAAACACGCGGCACTGAGCCAAGGCGACGGGGTGCGAGTGGATCCGTACCACGCCGGCAGTGGTAGAGCCAGGCAGACCGGCGAGGCAATGAGGAATGTGGATGATCGTCTCGGCGACGATCGGCAGCGTGCCATCAGCGATTAGGTTGCACGTATCGGCAACGATGCCGGCCAGCGTGTTCTCGATCGGCAAGACGCCGACCTCGGCCGAACCGTCGCGCACCGCGGTGAAGACATCGGCAAACGATCCCGCCGAGGTCGCCTCGATCGTGGGGTACAACCGCTCCGCTGCCTCAGAGGTGTACGACCCGGCCGAACCGGGGTAGACAACGCTCGTAGGGAGAGGCGATTCGCTCATCAGATAGATCCAAGACGCGCGATCAGGGTACCATCCGCTTGGCGAGCGAGACGACGGGACGGCAATGCCAGAGCAGGTTGGATGGGGAGAGGGAACGACGTATCCCGACGAGGACGCGCTGATCGCACACCTCGCCACGCTCGTTGACGGCTCGTCGCCCGAAATCCTCCAGGGCATCGGCGACGACGCCGCTGTGCTGGCTCCCGACTTGGTCTGGACGGTTGATCCACAGGTTGATGGCGTGCATTTTCGACGCGATTTCTCGTCGCCGTACGACGTCGGCTGGAAGGCGCTCGCCGTCAACCTTTCCGACCTCGCCGCCATGGGCGCGTTGCCGATTGGCGCGCTCGTCTCGCTGATCCTCGGCGAGGGTGATGCAGCCGATGCCGAGCCGATCTACGCCGGGCTCGGTGCGTGTGCACGCACCTACGGGTGTCCCGTCGTGGGTGGCGATGTGGCACGCGGCTCGGGCCTCTCCATCTCGGTCAGCGTGATCGGCCGCGCAGCGACACCACCACCCGGCCGGGTGGGCGCACAGCCGGGCGACGTGATTGCCGTCACGGGCACGCTCGGCGAGTCGGCCGCGGGGCTCGCCGTCTTGCGCGACCCCGCACTCCGCGACCTACCGGGCGCGATCGAATCGGTCGAACGCCATCGCCGTCCACATCCGCGGCTCGTTGAGGGCCAGGCGCTTGCCCCCTTCGTCCACGCGATGATGGATGTCTCCGACGGCATCGCTACCGATCTGCGCCGACTCGCTCGACGCAGCGGCGTGCAACTCCACGTCGATCTCGACGCGCTGCCGATGCACGACGACACGCCACCAATCGCGCGGGCACTCGGACTTGCCCCAGGCGTCTTGGCAGCCACGGGCGGCGAGGACTACGAGCTCGTAATGGCGCTCGCAGCCGATGATGTCGAACGCTGTGGTATCCCGCTCACGGTGATCGGGCACGTCGCGGGAGGACCCGCGAGCGTGCGCTTTACGGGCGAAGGCGCCAACGATGCGCTGCGCGGCTGGGACCACCTGGCCTAACGAGACACGGGGGCTGAGCCCTGCGTATATCTAGGGCTTGATCTCGACCGGCATGCCGACGGTGACGCGCTCGAAGAGGTCTTCGACGTCAGACATGTGCATCCGAATGCAGCCGTGCGAGGCCGCCGTGCCGATCGACCAATCCACTGGTGTGCCGTGGATGCCGACCAAGGGTGCTGACGTCCCGATCCAGCGGGTGCCCAGCGGGTTGTTGGCCCCCGGCGGGACCGGCTCGAGACCGGCAGCCCACGGCGAATTCGGTGGCGTCCACGTCGGATTTTCGATCTGCTCCGTCACCACAAAATTGCCCGTGGGTGTGGGGTACGCCGGCTGGCCGACAGCGATCGGGTACTGCTTGACGAGCTTGCCATCGAGGTAGAGGTTGAGCACGAACTTGCCCACGATCACCACGATTTTGCCGGCGGTCTGTGCGAGCAACGCGGGGCGGGCGATGCCGTCCTCAGGCAGGTCGGACTCTTTTTGAAACGCCTTGACTGCCGCGACGACCTTGGCGTCATACGTCCAGCTGAGCTTGCCCTCCCAGACGCGAGCAACCTTCAGGCGCCGGGTCAGGCGCGCAACGTCTTGGCCGCGTGCGCCCGGAGCGAGCGTCAGATTGTTCGTCAACGTCTCCGTCGAGTCGATGTTGATCTTCTGGGAGCGCGTGGTGGTGCGCCCGAGGCTATTGGTGACCTCGAGCGTCAACTCCGAGGTGCCCTGCGGCAACTGGCCGGCCTCGATCGTGTAGCCAATCGACAGCGGTGTGACCTGGGCGTCTTGGCCGTTAATCTTGGCGGCAATCGTGGTTGGGCTCGCCGAGTCGACGAAGGCATAGACCTTCGGGTGATCCGTGTCGCGGACCCACTCATCGACGCCAGCGATCTTGATGGTGGGGCGGCCACTGTCGATCAGCATCACGTGGGAGGCACGGGTCTCGTTGCCAGCGGCATCGGCTGCGATCAGCGTCACCGGCGTCTTGCCATCGGGGATCACAGGCGTCAGCGAGAACTGGCCCGCAGTGTCCGCTGTGGTGATGACCTCGCCGTCCTGCCACGAGGCGGTGATGGTGGCGCCGGGCTCGGAGGTGCCGTCGATCACAGCGCTGTCCGTCCACTTCGCGACAGTGGTAGCGGTCAAGGCTGGTGCCGTGGCATCCGTCGAAAACGACCAGCGGTACGTGTCGGTGTTGTCGATCAGGTCGGAGGAGGTGACGTGCACCGTGACGACGTGTGGCCCATCCACGAGCTTCGGCATCGCCAGCACGTAGCCACTCGCTGTCTTCGTGGCTTGCGCGGTCGCGTCGGTGCCATCGACGGTAATTGCGACGGTCGCAGCGGCCTCGGGAGAGCGGAGAACGACGCGGATCGGCGTCGAGCCGTTGACCGTTGTGCCCGGGCCGGGCGAGACCGATTCGACGACGGGACGGTCGGCGTAGGCCCGCGTGACAAGCACGCCACCAATGGCGATGACGCCGACGGCGATGGTGACGATCAGCCCTACAACGGTGCCAGTGCGCATCACTCGAACACTACGCGAGAATTGCGGTTCTGGTGGTCAGCCAAACGTAGGCGGGACCTCAGTTGCGAGGAAGCTCGTGCCGCAGCGCGCGTAGGCGCAGCGACGGCACCCGCCACGACGCCTCGACGACAATGCGACGCGACATCTTCGACCCGCCGGCAACCCGATCGGTGAAGGTAATCGGGACCTCTTCGATCCGGAAACCCAGCAGCGAGGTGCGGTACGTCATCTCGATCTGAAAGGCGTAGCCCTCTGCCGTCACGTGGTCGAGATCGATCGCCTCGAGCACCGCTCGGCGGAAGCACTTGAAGCCACCGGTGAGGTCGTGGACGCCGAGCTGGAGAAAGGCCTGCGCGTAGAGGCAGCCACCGCGCGAGATTGTCCGACGCAGCAACGACCAGTCGCGCACGCCACCGCCGTGCGTGTAGCGCGAGCCGAGCACGAGGTCGGCTCCGCGCTGTGCGGTCGCAACCAGGTCGGGCACGCGGCCAGGGTCGTGCGAAAAATCGCAGTCCATCTCGCAGATGTAGTCGTAGCCGCGCTCGAGGGCCCAGTGGAAGCCTGCGAGGTAGGCGCGACCAAGCCCCTCCTTCTTCGTGCGATGGAGTACGTGCACCCAGTCGTGCTCGACGGCCAGACGATCGGCAATCTCGCCCGTGCCATCGGGCGAGCTATCGTCGATCACGAGCACGTCGCCAACGATTGTCGCCCGCTCGCGCGCGACGGCGAGCGCCTGGATCATGTTCTCGAGGTTCTCGCGTTCGTTATAGGTCGGCAGACAGACGACGAAACGCTCTGCGGCGGGGCTGCTCATTGGGTCGCATCATGCCGCAGGTACGGGGGTGGCGCTTGCACACGTCCGCTCGGTCTGCGACGTTGCCGGTATGCGATGTGGCTTGGCAGGAGCGACGACTCTACGCGTCGGTGGCCATGCGTAACTCGGAGATCGCAGACTTGTTCGACCTGCTCGGGAGCCTGTCCGAGCTCGATGGGGCAGTCGTCTACAAGGTGATTGCGTACCGCAAGGCGGCCGAGCGGTTTCGGTCGGCACCCGAGTCGATCGAGCGGATGGCTGCCGAGGGGCGCCTGACGGAGCTCGATGACATTGGCGGGACGATCGCGGCCAAGGTCGACGAGCTGCTGGCGACGGGGACGATGGCTGCGCTCGAGAAGTTGCGGGCCGTCTATCCGGACGGCCTCGTCGAGATGATGCGGGTGCCGGGCGTAGGCCCAAAGACGGCCAAGCGGCTCCATACCGAGCTTGGCATCGATTCCATCGAGGCGCTCAAGGCGGCCTGCGAGGCGGGGCATGTCCGCGAGCTGAAGGGGCTCGGCGAGAAGAAGGAAGCCGGCATTCTCGAGGCGTTGCTGGCCGGGGGCGGTCCGCGTAAGCACGTGATCCTGCTCGACCACGCGCTCGAGCGAGCCGAGGCGCTGGTGGCGATGCTGCGGGCCGAGCCGGGCTGTGTGGCGGCCGAGATTGCGGGTTCGTTGCGTCGGCGCAAGGAGACGATTGGCGACGTCGATCTCGTTGCCGCCTCGGACGACCCAGCGCCGCTGCTCCAGCGTTTTGCCGAGCACCCTGGCGTGCAGGACGTGACGGCGCTTGGCGATGCGAAGGCCTCGGTGGTCTTGCACGATGGGACGCAGGTAGACCTGCGGGTAATAAAGCCTGAGCAGTGGGGCTCGTTGCTGCAGCACTTCACCGGCTCGAAGGCGCACAACGTGGCCCTGCGCGAGCGCGCAAGGAGCCAGGGCCTGAGCCTCTCCGAGCACGGGTTTGCTCCGATCGCCGGTGGCGACGCCGTCCCGTGTGCGACCGAGGAGGAGGTCTACGGCCAGCTTGGTCTGCAGTGGATCCCGCCCGAGCTGCGCGAGAACCAGGGCGAGCTTGAGGCCGCGGCGGCTGGTGCGCTGCCGGTGCTTGTCACGCTCGCCGAGCTGCAGGGCGATGTCCATGCGCACAGCGATGCCTCCGATGGACACGGGACTCCACGCGTGATGGCCGAGGCTGCGAGCGCGCGCGGACTGTCGTATCTAACGATCACCGACCATTCGAAGGCTGTCGGGATGGGGATCGGCCTCGATGCCGACAAGACCGTGGCGAATATGAAACTCGTGCAGAAGGCCGCCAAGCCGCTGCTCAGTAAAGGCTTTTACCTACTGACCGGCATCGAGGTGGACATCATGCCCGGCGGTCTGCTGGATCTGCCCGACGAGGTGTTGGCCGAGCTCGACTGGGTCGTCGCCTCGGCGCATGGTCGGCGTGGCCAAGATCGCGACGCACTGACGGCCAGCATGATCGCGGCCGCCGAGCACCCCTCTGTCGATGTCATCGCGCATCCGACGGGGCGCCTGTTGGATGGGCGCGAGCCGTACGACCTCGACGTCGAGGCACTGATCGCAGCGTGTGCGCGCACCGGCACGTTTCTCGAGGTCAACGCCAATCCGAAGCGCCTCGACCTTCGCCCCGAGCACGTGCGAGCGGCGATCGCGGCGGGCGTCAAGATCTGCATCTCGAGCGACGCGCATCACCCTGATGGCATCGACGTGTTGCGCTACGGCGTCGATTGCGCGCGGCGTGGTTGGGCGACGGCGGACGACATCGTCAACACGCGCTCGTGGCCGGATTTGCAGGCACTACGCAAACCGTCGCGACGAAGCTAGACGGGCTCAGAAGAGTCGGTAGGTGATGGCCAGGCGGACATGATGGGCCCGGGCCCATCATGTCCGCGCCTTTGTGACTGCAACCCGCATGGTTCCGTGCGCAGCCTTCATCACGAATGTGGCTTGTTCATCACGCGCGCCCGCAAACCCGCATCGAGGCTGGCTTTTGGATGCCGGGGATACAACATTGTGACGCGGACATTTTGGACCCAGGCCATAGTGCTAGCAGCACACAGAACGCAACCGGGGGCGCGCCGCAACGTGCGATTCGGCGTGTCAAACGCGCGCTTGTGCGCAGGCAACAGACTCGCGCTTCGCAAGCCGACGCGACACTTTGGGCCCGGGCCCAGAATGTCGCCTTAGATAGTCAGTAGTACAAACGGAGGCGCGGGGGAGCCAGGCTACGCGTCGCGGTTGACGAGCGGCTGCCAGATGTGTGGCTAGGCGCCGATTCCCTCGGCAATCGCCACGCATTCATCGGGGCTCAGCGGTGTGCTAATTGCGGCGTCTTCCGTGCTCAAAATGCTCTCCTCGCGACTAAATATAAAACGATAAACTGAACCGATACACTTGACTATGAGGCAGGGATTGTCTGGTGTCAAGACCCACCCGGTATAGGGGGCGCTACGCTGACCTTCATGGCGACTCCCGCAAAGCGACCAACGATCCGTCAGATTGCCGAGGAGACAGGCCTATCGGTGACGGCAGTGTCGTATGCACTGCGTGGCGAACGGATGTCGGCAGCCACGATCGAGCGCGTCCAAGCCAAGGCCGACGAGCTCGGCTACAGCGCAGATCCAGTGGCCCGCGCACTGCGTGGTGGGCGGACCGGCACGGTTGGTCTGCTCGTCGGCAGCCTTGCCGACTTCTGGCAGCAGACGCTCGTCCACGCGATCCAGCGCGAATTGCGCAGCCACGGCCTCCATACGTTGCTGGCCGACGCGGATGGCAATCCCGCCGAAGAGCTTGCGTTGGCCCAGCGACTAGCGGCCCAACGGGTCGATGGCCTGATTGTCGCGCCTGTTGGTCCAGCCGGCGGGTCGTGGGTCGAGCTCGCTGCGCACCTACCAACCGTCACCGTTGCGGGCCAGCTGGCGGGTGCCGAGGTTGTGGGTGAGGTGTCGTTCGATCAGACAACCGGGGTGGGCGAGGTGCTACGCCACCTCCACGCACTCGGGCACAAGCACATCGCGGTGTTGTCGTGGGCGGTCGGCGCGGCGGCAGATCGCCCTTCGGAGCGAGCCGTGCGCGAGCAGGCCACGATCTTGGGCCTGCGGTGCGAGCTTGTGCCCTGCGCCTACTCGCTCGATGGCTCCCGACCATTAGCCCTCGAGGTGCTGGCGCGGGAGGATCGACCGACGGCGATCTTCTGCCTTTCCGACTCGATGGCCTACGGCGTTCTGCATGGCTGTCGCGAGCTCGGGCTGCGTGTGCCAGAGGACATCTCGCTCGTTGGCTTCGATGATCATCCGCTCTCGCGACTGGTCGACCCGCCGCTGACGAGCGTCAACTGGAGCGTCGATCGTGCCGCACGCAGTGCGGTGGGTTTCCTGGTCGATCATCTTGCGGGCGTGGCGGACGAGCGCCGCATCGTGATTGCGCCGACGCTTGCCGTTCGCGCGTCCTCGGGGCCTGCGGCCTAGAAGACGGGCTCGGCCGGGTTGGGGTCGTAGGGGCTTACCCAGCCGTACGGCGGCGCTTCGAGCACGTTGTCGCCGGGTGGGAATGCGCCCGGCCCGACGATGTACGTAGCGGGCTGAGACGCATAGGTCGAGACGAAGACGTCGTGTGAGAGGATTTCACCATCGCGGGTCACATCGCGGGTCACGTCGACGGCGAACCCTTCTTGCCCGTCGACGTACTTGATGACTTGCTTGGCCGGGGCAAACGGGTCTTCCATGTAGCGCTTCTCTGGCGGTTTAATGTCGTAGCGCTCGCCGACGCTGGTTTCGACCGTGCGGCCGTCGCTTGGCGCCGAGTAGAGGTTGACAAGCATCGTGCTGGCATCGGAGGTGGCGCGAATCAGAACCGGGTGGGACGTGTTGTTGTTGAACTTGAGATCGAGGTCTGGCCAGGACACGGTGGCATCCATACCGAGGCCGTACTGCGAGATGAAGAAGCCATGATTACGGCGATCGACAATCTGCAATCCCATCGCGAAGACGGCGTCATAAAGGGTCGTCGCGACCTGGCAGACGCCACCGCCGATCGATGGAATCATCAGCCCGTCGACGATCGCCAACCCTTCAAGAAAGCCGCGCTCCGGCGAGCGTGGGCCAACCGCATCGTTGAAGGAAAATGTCTCGCCCGGCATCACGAGCCGGTTGTCGAGAATCTCCGCCATCAGCGCCACGTTGTGAGTGCGATTCGAGGTGGAGTCACCGAGTTCGGTAATTGCTCCCGCGACCTTCTCGGTGATCTCGAACTCCTCGGCCTCCTGCGTAGACCGTTTTGGCGCGACGCGGACGAGCTCGATGTCGGCCTGACGGGAGCCACCGGCAAGGGCTGCAGCGCGGACAGCGTCGGCTGCTGCACGCGGCTCGAACGCGATGCCGTCCTTGGCTGGCTCGACCCAAGCGCGCGTACCGTTCGTGTCCCAGGCCGCGTTCTGAGGCTCTCGGATGCGGTCGCCGAGTGCCTCGTCGATCGCGTGCGCGAGTTTCTGTGGGTTAAAGGCCACGGTTGCCTTACCGTTCTCGTTGCGCACCATCACGGCAGCCTGCAATGTTGCGGTTGAGAGGGCGCCAACGCGATTGCCATCGGCATTGAGGGCGATGGGTGCGGAGGCTAGCGCTTCGGCCGAGGCGGCGGCAGCTCGCGCATCTGCCGTCGAGATGGCAGGCTTAGTGGCTGTCGATGTCAGCTTGATTTTGCGCTGACCAGCGAGCGCAGCCTGGGCGGCGGCAAGCAGAATCGCGCGGGTCGAGATCGACTGGCCATCGCGGGCAGGGGAAATTGTTGTCTTGCCTTCGGAGATGCTGACGGTCGCGGACCGAGCCGGCTCGGCAATCAGCCGCAGGTTGGCGGGCACGCGTGGCTGAACGGGCGTAATGATCGACGGCTCGACGCTCGCTGAGTACACGAACGGCAAGAGCAGCGAGCGCAGGCGACCCGTGCGCATCGCTCGATCGACGGTCTCGTTGATGTCAATCCGTGCGTCGAGCTCGGCGGGGTTCATGGCCGCGGTCTGCGTGTCGAGCGTGACGATGACGTTCTTGTCGAGCTGTGGGGAAAGGTCGTCGCGGAGGAGAGCCTTGGCGTCGGCGGGCGAGAGGCCTCCGATGTCGATGCCATGGACGCTGACGCCAGGGGCAACGTCGCCTCGGAATGAGAGTCCATGCACGATGGTCAACACGGCCAGTACAGCCACCACGAGCACGACAATTTTTCGTCGACGAGCATTGGTGCGTCGTCGCCTCCGTTTGCGTGGAGTCGGGCGGGGACGGTCGCGGACAGGGATCGAATTGGCCATTGGTACCGACGACCCATAATACCGGTCGTCTCCGTTTCTGACTGCGATCCCACTAGCACCCGGCTAGCATCAACCTACGTGAGCATTCCCGAGCAGGACGAACCGCGCCGAGAGGCGGCTTTTACGTGGGTTTCGAGTCGTCGTGGTGCGTCGGCGCGCGCGAGTCGGCGGCACTGGGCGGACATTCGCGGACCGATGCTGGCCGCGGCTGCGCTCGGGCTTCTACAGGCTGGCATTGTCGGTCTCGCGCTTGAGGGTTTTTCGCGGTGGGACGTGCGGGCGATCGCGATTGTCCCGGTCATCGCCATCACGACCTTCTTGATGGTGTTGGCGCTCAATCTAATTCGCTCGGCGGTGCGTCCGACCGATGTTTTTGGAACGGGCCCTGCGGGTGCGATCCTCGAGGTCGTGGCGATCACGACGCCGGTCTTGCACGATGGACTCTCGCCCTCAGCCGCCTTGCTCTTGGCGACTGAGGCTCAGGAGCGCTTGGGCTATGCCGCGGTAGCGATCTCGGATCGACAGCATGTTCTTGCTCACGTCGGACTGGCCGTGGACCATCATGGCGCGGGTACGACAGCACCGCCCGGTGCGGTGCAGGCAATGGCCGAGGCGCGCGTGGCTCGATTGCCCGTTGGCTGGCAGCATGGCTGCGACTCGCAGTGTCCATTGCGCTCGGCGGTCGTCGGCCCGCTCGTGGTGCGTGGCCGCGTTGTTGGTTCGCTGATCGCCTTCTTCGAGGGCGCGCTTTCGGTGTCCGATCGCGAGCGCGCTGTCGTCGAGTCGCTGTGTGGTCTCGTCTCGACGGCGCTCGAAGCGGGCGAGCTCGAGGTCCATGCTCGTGCCAGCGCGTCAGCCGAGCTGGCCGCGATCCAGGCCCAGATCGAGCCGCACTTTCTCTTCAATGCGCTGAACACGATCGCCGCGTTTATTCGCACGCAGCCCGACGATGCGCGGCGCCTCGTGACGACCTTTGCCGAGTACTGCCGTGCGACGCTCCGATCGCCATCGACGTTTGTCACGTTTGCCGAGGAGATGGAGCACGTCGAGGCCTACCTCGAGCTCGAGCAGGCGCGCTTTGGCAGTGACCTCGTGATCGAGCGACGCATCAGCGCTGCCGCCAACGAGGTGATGGTGCCGCCGTTTATCGTGCAGCCGCTCGTCGAGAACGCAATCAAGCACGGCAAGACCGATCAGCCCCTGCGCGTGGTGGTGCGGGCCGATGTGCGCTTTGGTCGGCTGCGTGTGATCGTCCGTGACAACGGCCGTGGCATCTCGCGCGCCGACGCCGAGCACGTGCTCGAGCCGGGCTATGGCTCGGGTGCGGCGGGGCTCGGACTGGCCTCGGTGCATCGTCGGATTCAGGCCTACTACGGCGAGCTCGGGCGACTGCGGATTGCGAGCTCACCGCTGTTTGGCACGCACGTCAGCGTGCTGGTGCCGGTCGAGCGTCCAAGCGTCGACCAGGACGCGGCATGACCCTGCTTGCCTTGATTGTCGACGACGAGACGCCGGCGCGCTCGGAGTTGCGCCACCTGCTGGGTGGCATCGATGGTGTGGAGGTTGCCGGCGAGGCTGCCAGCGCACGTGAAGCGCTCGTCCTTGCCGAGCGCATGGCCTACGACGTCGTCTTTCTTGATATTTCGATGCCAGGTGGGGCGGGTGGCATCGAGACCGCCAAGAAGCTTGCGGCGCTGCCGAACCGACCGACGGTCGTGTTTGTCACTGCGCACGACGACCGCGCGATCCAGGCCTTCTCGGTCGAGGCGGTCGACTACCTCCTCAAGCCGGTGCGGCAAGATCGGCTCGTCACGGCCGTGCGGCGAGTGGCGGCAATTCGAGCGGGGTCGGCGCCGGGCGAGGCAGGCGAGCTGCGGATTCCTGTCGCGGGCGCAGATGGCGAGACGCTGCTGATCGACCCGGTCGAGATTGCGTACGCCGAGGCCGATCGGGACCACTCGACACTTGCACTGACCGATGGGCGCCGCTTGGCCTGCACGCGTTCGCTGCGAGCGCTCGAAGACCAGCTGCCGTCTACCTTTCTGCGGATTCATCGTTCTCAGATCGTCAATCTTGCACAGGTTGCGGCGCTTGAGCCGGTCGGTGAGGGTCGAGTTCAGGCGCGGCTATCCGACGTAGGTGGCACGACGCTCGCTGTCGCTCGACGTCAGACGCGTGCGTTGCGAACGGCGCTTGGGCTTCGCTGACAGAGGGCGGCTACGCTGCAACGAATGCACGACTTTGCAGCCATTGAAGAGGCGCT
>JAEMTW010000174.1 GCA_016462095.1 Thermoleophilia bacterium | reverse complement strand
GTCAACGACTACGTTGGCAAGGGGCTCTCGGGCGGCGTGCTCGCAGTCCGCGCGGCCGCCGACGCCGGCTACGACGTCGCCACCTCTTCCTACATCGGCAACGTTGCGCTGTACGGAGCGACCTCGGGTTCGGCGTTCCTGCGCGGTCGTGCCGGTGAGCGTTTCTGTGTCCGCAACTCCGGTGCAACAGCCGTCGTCGAGGGTGTCGGCGACCACGGCTGTGAGTACATGACAGGCGGCGTGGCCGTAATCCTCGGACCGACGGGCCGCAACTTTGCCGCCGGCATGTCGGGTGGCATTGCCTTCGTCCTCGATGACGACGGGCGTCTCAACGAGCGCATCAACCCGGCCAGCGTGTCTCTCGACCCGGTCGAGAGCGCCGAGGACCGCGAGCTGCTCAAGAGCCTGCTCGAGGAGCACGTTGCCCGCACCGATAGTCCCGTCGCGGCCGCGCTCCTTGCCGACTGGACGAACACGCTGAAGCGCTTCATCAAGGTGATGCCAGACGATTACGCGCGCGTGCTCGCCGAGCGCGCCGCGAAGGACATAGAGGCGGCGATCGCTGGTGACTGACCCCAAAGGTTTTCTTACGATTCAACGGCACGTTGCTCCGTATCGCCCCGTCGACCTGCGGCTGCAAGACTATGCTGCCGTCGCACCAGAGGCAGACACCGAAATCGTTCGCGAGCAGGCCCGCCGCTGTATGGATTGCGGTGTCCCTTTCTGCCACACGGGCTGCCCACTCGGCAACCTGATTCCTGAATGGAACGACCTCGTCGAGCGCAACCACTTTAAGGACGCGATCGATCGTCTGCACGCGACGAACAACTTCCCCGAATTTACCGGTGCGATCTGCCCCGCCCCCTGCGAGGAGGCATGTGTCTTGGCGCTCGAGGAGCAGCCGGTCACGATCAAGCAGATCGAAATGTCGATCATCGATCGCGCCTTCGCTGAGGGCTGGGTGCTTCCCCAGCGAGCGCAACGCTCAACGGGAAAGCGCATCGCCGTCGTTGGCTCGGGGCCTGCGGGTCTCGCCTGCGCCCAGCAGCTCGTCCGCGAAGGTCATAGCGTCACGGTCTTCGAGCGTGCCGACCAGCTTGGCGGGCTCCTGCGCTACGGCATTCCCGACTTCAAGTTAGAGAAGCAGATGATCGATCGCCGCCTCGAGCAGTTGGAAGCCGAAGGGATCGAATTTGCGACGGGCATCGATGTTGGTGGCGACCTTTCGTATCAAGAACTGCGCGAGGGCGTTGACGCGATCGTGCTCGCGACGGGTGCACAGCGCCACCGCGACCTCGTGCTCCCAGGCCGCGAGCTTGCCGGTGTCGAGTTCGCGATGCCATACCTGACACAGCAGAATCGTCGCGTCGCAGGCCTCCCGATCGAGGGGCCGGAGATTACCGCCAAGGGCAAGCGCGTGGCGATCCTCGGCGGCGGTGACACCAGCTCTGACTGCCTCGGCAATGCGTTGCGCGAAGGCGCGATCGAGGTCCACGAGATCGCCCACGGTCCCACACCACCGAGCGAGCGCAACCCACAGAAGACCTGGCCCGAATGGCCCGTCGTGATGCGCACCTACGCGGCACACCAAGAGGGTGGCGTGCGCGAGTGGCAGTTCGTCACCGACCGACTTGAAGGCGACCAGGGACAGCTACGGCGCCTCGTTGGCCATCGTGTGGAGTTTCCGGGCTATGCCGAGACTGGCGTCCGTAAGGCCGAGTCCGTTCCGGACGGCGAGGTCGTGCTCGAAGTCGACCTCGTGCTGCTCGCGATTGGCTTTTCGGGCACCGAAGCAGACGACGTGTACGTGCAATCGGGCGCCGCCGTTGGCGAACGAGGCACCGTCCACGTCGATGCCTCGTTCGAGACCGAGACTCCCGGTGTCTACGCCTGCGGCGATGCAGTTCGCGGTGCAGATCTCGTCGTGACGGCGATCGCCGACGGCCGCAAGTGTGCCGCCGCGGTACATGCTGCCGTCAGCGCCTAGCCGCACAAAAACCGATTTCGGACTAGCCATCGGATCAGGGTTGTTCGTGCCGCCGAAATCCCACGTTGTTGGCACGATTAGGGCACTGCACTCTTCCCGGAGGATCTTATGTCCAGCCCCGTAAAAGTCGTCGTCACTGGCGCAGCCGGCCAAATCGGCTACGCCCTCGTCTACCGCATCGCCAGCGGTCAGCTGCTCGGCCCCGACACGAAGGTCGAACTGCGACTGCTCGAGATTCCGCAGGCCCGCGGCGCGCTTGACGGCGTCGCCATGGAGCTCGACGACTGCGCCTTCCCGGCCCTCGCTAACGTGGTCTGCACCGACGACCCCAACGTTGCGTTCGACGGTGCCAACATCGGCATGCTCGTCGGCGCGCGCCCCCGCACGAAGGGCATGGAGCGCGGCGACCTGCTCGAGGCCAACGGCGCGATCTTTACCGTTCAGGGCAAGGCCATCAATGACCACGCTGCCGACGACATCAAGATCCTCGTGGTGGGCAACCCGGCCAACACGAACGCGTTGATCGCCATGAGTTCGGCGCCCGACGTGCCGCGCGATCGCTTTACCGCGATGATGCGCCTCGACCATAATCGCGCCAAGACGCAGGTTGCCCAGAAGACCGGCACGACCGTCTCGGACGTCACGCAGATGACCATCTGGGGCAACCATTCGGCCACGCAGTACCCCGATGTCGTGCACGCCAAGGTCGGTAGCGCAAACGCCTGGGACACGATCAACGACGAGCCATGGGTCGCCGAGACGTTTATCCCAACCGTGCAGAAGCGCGGCGCGGCGATCATCGAGGCGCGCGGCGCATCGTCGGCCGCCTCGGCTGCCAATGCCGCCATCGACCACGTTCATGACTGGGTGCTCGGCACGCCTGAGGGCGACTGGGTCTCGATGGGTGTTGCCGTCGACGGCCAGTACGGCATCGAGAAGGGCATCATCTGCGGCATGCCGACCATCTGCAAGAACGGCACGTGGGAGATCGTCGAAGGCCTCGAGCTCGACGCGTTCTCCAAGCCACGCATCGATGCATCGGTCGCCGAGCTCCGCGAGGAGTACGACGCCGTCAAGGAACTTGGTCTGATCTAGACCACACGCGAGCGGCCCCTGCTCCCCCGAGGGAGTCGGGGCCTTTTGCGTTTCTGGGCCTAGGCGTCCCAGGCTGCGTCGGCCAACGCGCGCGCCTGCTCGAGCGGCGCGGCCAGCAACTCTGCACTCTCGGCCACGATCGTCACGTGCCCGAGCTTGCGCCCTGTGCGCGGCTCCTTGCCGTACAGGTGCACCGTTGCGCCCGCGATCGCCTCCAGCTGAGCGACCGGCGGAACGCCACCAACCAGATTGACCATCGCCGACACGCCACGCGCCGAGGCATCACCAAGCGGCATACCAAGCACGGCACGGACGTGGTTCTCGAACTGGCTCGTCGCGGCGCCCTCGATCGACCAGTGCCCCGAGTTGTGGACGCGTGGGGCAATCTCGTTCGCCACGATGCCTTCGGCCGTCTCGAACAATTCGACGCAGAGGACACCGACGTGGCCCAGCGCTTCGGCAACCGCAATCGCAGCCGCCTGAGCAGACTCGGCCAACGCGGGTGCGAGGTTCGGTGCCGGCGCCAGCGTGAGAGCCAGGATGCCATCCCGATGCTCGTTCTCGACCGGCGTGTAGACCGCCGTCGAACCATCTGCACCACGCGCGACGACAACCGACAGCTCGCGAGAAAACGTCACCAGCCCCTCGTAGAGCACGTCGGTTCCACCCAGCTCGGCGACGGCCGGTGCCAGGTCTTCGGCTGTCCGCACGCGCACCTGGCCCTTGCCGTCGTAGCCAAGGCGGCGCGTCTTGAGAATCCCTGGCGCGCCCACCTCTGCCAGCGCGTCCGCGACATCGTCCGGGCCATCAATCGCCGCGTGCGGGGCGACGGCGATACCGAGCTCTGCAAGCAACTGTTTCTCACGGAGCCGATCCTGCGTGATAGTCAAGGAGTGCGGAGACGGCAGCACCGAGACACCATGCTCGACAAGGCGCGTCACCGCCGCGGTGGGCACGTTCTCGAACTCGTACGTCACAACATCGGCCCCCGCGCTGACCTCGTCCAACCCCGCCGGGTCATCGTAGGCAGCAACGACAAGGTCGGCCACGCGGCCCGCCCCGGCCTCGGGCGAAGGATCGAGCACCGCAACCGAAACGCCAAGCGGTTTTGCTGCCAGCGCGAGCATCCAAGCCAGGTGGCCCCCGCCAAGAATCGCGAGGCGCAT
>JAEMTW010000173.1:3185-4250 GCA_016462095.1 Thermoleophilia bacterium | reverse complement strand
TACGGCCGGAGGTCGTCTGATGTCACATAAGGGTCTGACCCCTTTATGACATCCGACCTCAGATGCGCTGGCCCTCTGCCCACAGCGCCGAGGCGTTGTAGACAGAGGGCCGAACGACTTACGACCAGGGGTACGGGCTGTTCGACACGGGGTGAAGGTCACCCGTGGCGAAGCGCTCGTAGCGGAACGGATGCAGCAGCGACGAGTGGCCGCCGAGCAGAACGTTGGCGACTTCCTTGCCGACGCCAATCATCTTGTAGCCGTGGTTCGAGTCGGCGATCACATACACGTTCGGGCGCATGTAATCGAAGACGGGGAAGTTATCGACCGTAAACGAGCCGACGCCGCCGGAGCGGGCCGTCTTGTAGTTGGCGCGACACCCTTCGAAGCGGCTCATGCAGTGCGAGAGGCTCGCGCACCACATGTCCGGGAAGGCCGGGTCGACGCTGGCGGTCGGGTACGGATCAAGCTCGAAGTCCGTATCGAGGGCGATCGGCGCAGCGCCGCCCTGGATGCCGTGACGGTCACGCTTGAAGTAGTTGCCCCACAGCTCGTCGGTGACGAGCTTGCCGTCATCGGTGTAGAGCGGTGCGTCAGAGTCGACGTGGAGGACCGGTGGCATCTTGCCGTCGGCCGTCGCGTGCAGCAATGGGTCGACAGCGATCTCGCCCTCCTGCAGGTACCAGAACGTCCACATGTCCTGATCCTTATGGATGTCACCGGTCGGCGTGCGGACGTCGAGCTTGTCGGGCAAGCCGAGCATCTCCCAGATGCGCGGGACCCATGGTCCAACGCCGATGATGACCTGCTCGCACTCGATGTCGCCCTCGGAGGTGTTGACCTTCGTGACGGCACCCGAGCCGTCGAGCTCGAAGCCATTGACCTTGACGCCCTCGATGATGGTGACACCTTCGCCCTTGGCCTTCGCGGCGAGTGCATGCATCGACTCGACGTTGAAGGCGAAGCCACCCTTGTGCTCGTGCAGGGCAACCTTGAGGCCTGGTGCGCGCCAGTCGGGGAAGAGCTTGAGCATGTGATCGCGGACTGCGTCCTCGCCCGTGACGA
>JAEMTW010000173.1:0-3175 GCA_016462095.1 Thermoleophilia bacterium | reverse complement strand
CTCGTGGCGACCAGCGACCTCGGTGAGGTCGCTGACCTGGCCCTCGGGGCCGAGTGCGATGTAGCCGACCTCGTGGTAGTGGTACGCGGCCGGATCGGACTCCCAGACCTCGACGTTGGCGGCCATCAGTTCGGCCATTGCAGGCTGGAAGTAGTTGTTGCGGATGACGCCGCAGGCGATGCCCGACGCGCCGGCGGCGACGCCGGACTTGTCGATGATCGTGATGTCAGCGCCCGAGCCTGCGCCGGTTGCCTTCAGTTGCTTGGCGAGGTGGTACCCGGTCGAGAGACCGTGGATACCAGCACCAATGATCAGGTACTTGCTGGAACTGGGAACAGACATCTGTCTGGTCGCCTCCTCCGTGTTGCCGATAGGGCAACACCGTTGCCGTGGGTGATGACCTGAGTGTAGCGGATGGACACGCCGAAGGGAAGTGCACCGGTCGCGTACGCTGTTCGATGCAATGAGCACGTGGCAGATCATCGACCTCGATCCCTTTGCAGCGGCCCGCGCGGGACTCCCGGCCCAGGTCGCGGTCCCTGCCGATGTGGACCCTGCCGCCGTGACTCCTGTCGACCTCGCCCGCTACGGCGCGGCGTATGCAGATATCGAGCCCGATGGTCCGCTCGCCTCCGACCTTCGTCGCCTCGCCGCCAAACAACGCCCCGTTGCAGAGGTGCAGCAGGCGCTGGCCGAGCGTCGCTGGGCCGATGCGCTGGCGGCAGTGGAGGAGGTGCTCGCGATCGATCCGCAAGATGCGCCAGCGCACCTCAATCGCGCTGCCGCTCTGCGCGAGTCGGGCGAGCCGAAGGCCGCCCTCGCCGAACTCGACGCGGTCGCTGCGATCTTTGCCGTCGTGCCGTTGTTTCATCGGAACCGTGCCCGTGTCCTCGAAGACTTGGGCAATCCGGCGGCAGCAATCGCCGCGTATCGTGAGGCTCTCGAGCTGACGCCCGGCGACCCCGCGGTTGTCGATCGCCTGCGCGCGCTCGGTGCGATCACCACCGTCAGTGGGCCGGACGGTCCGATCGAGGTCGACCGCGAGGCGCTGGCCGATCTTGTGCGCCGCGATCTTGCCCAGCACGACGATGATCATCAGCATCTTGCCAGTGCGGCACGGTCGTTGCTTGGCGATGGTCAGCCCGACCTTGCTGCCACAGCAGCAGCGCTCGCGCTCGCAGTGCAGGATGGCGACGAGAGCACACGACTGGTCCTGATCGAGGCCTTGCTCGCAGCCCAGCGTTCCGCCGAAGCACTCGTCGCAGCCGAGCGTCACGTGGAGGCCGAGCCGACCTCTGCGCTCGGTCACGAGTTTCGCGCCGTTGCTTTGGCGCGGCTCGGGCGAGCAGACGAGGCCACGTCGGCGGCCCTCCGGGCAGTTGAGTTGGATCCCGCCGCACCCGCCGCGGGGAGAATCCTTGCGGACGGCAACGGATAAGCACCACGCCGCTACTGATACGCTTCGCGCATTCGTGGGCAACGCCACAAATCAGACAGCCAACAGACCGGACTCAATGCCTCCGTCAGAGCCTGAGATGACGGCATGACCTCGGTGACGTTAATCGAGATCGCGCTGATCTTCGTGATCATCGCGTGGAACGCCTTCTTCGTGTCCGCCGAGTACGCCTTCGTCGCCGTCCGCCGGACGCGCATCGATGAACTCGTCGAGGAGGGGTCGAAGTCGGCAAAGCGCGTCCGAAGATTGCTAGACGACCCGGCGCGCTTTATCTCGGCCTTCCAAGTCGCGATCACGCTCTCCTCGCTGGCGCTCGGCGCGGTCGGCGAACCCGCGGTGTCGCGCGTGTTCGAAGAGCTCTTTGGCAACGTCGGCATGCTGGGCGACGGCGCCGTTGCCGTGATCAGCGTGATCCTCGCGTTCGCAATCATCTCGGCGCTCCACGTCGTGTTAGGCGAGATCGTGCCGAAGACGCTGACGCTCTCTCGCGCCGAGTCCGTGGCGCTCACCGTCGTGCTACCTGTGACCATCTTCATGTGGCTCTTCTGGCCGTTTATCTGGGTGCTGCGCGAGATGAGCGAGGCGCTGATCCGCCTGATGGGTCTCGAATCGCCCTCCGAGATGCGACTCGTCCATTCGGAGGAAGAACTCAAGTTGCTGATATCGGCCTCACACGAAGAGGGCGTGCTCGAGGCCGAAGAGCGCCAGCTGCTCTACAAGGTCTTCGATTTTGCCGAGACCGAGGCACGGCAAGTGATGGTGCCGCGACCGGACGTCGTCGCACTGCAAGTCGACCTGACACCAGACGAGGCGATCGAGCAGACGCTCAATGCCCCCTACACGCGCTATCCGGTCTATGGCGAGACCCTGGACGACCTCGTCGGCGTCGTCCATATTCGACACCTCTTCGGTGCCCGCCTGCAACAGTCGGACGCGACCACGCTCGAAGCCTTCGTGCGCCCCGTCCCGATCGTGCCCGAGACGAAGAAGCTCGACGAGCTGCTGGCCGACTTTCGGCGTACGAACACGCACATGGCGATCGTCGTCGACGAGTACGGCTCGACCGTTGGGATCGCGACGCTTGAAGACGTGCTCGAGGAGATCGTCGGCGAGATCAACGACGAGTTCGACCTGCCAGACCGCGAGCTGATTCGTCTCGCTCCCGACCGTATTCGGATCGAGGCATCGTTCCCGATCGAAGACTTCAACGAACGCTTCGGCGGCGATCTTCCCGACGAGGATTACACCTCCGTCGGTGGTTTCTTGTTTGGCGAGTTGGGACGCCCGGCGCGGCCAGGCGACGTCGTTTCACACCGCAACTTCCGCTTCACGGTGCGCGAGGTCGACGGGCCGCGCATTCGCGTGGTCGATGTCGAGCTCAAGGCCCACCCACAGGCAGGCGCCGAGGAAGCTGAAAACCTCTAGCGAGCGGAGACCATATTGTGGTACAACACCCCATGTCGGTGTTGATGTACGTCATACTGACACCGGACAAACGTGCTACCCGCACAGCGGGAGCACCTCGAGACCTGAGGAGGGACCTCGTATGACCGATTTCAATCAGCTGGACCCGTTCCGCAAGAAAGCGGACCCGCTCCAACTCGACCTCGTTGAGTCGTTTGCGCAGGGCAAGATCAACCGCCGTCACTTCATTCAGCGCGGTACAGTTCTCGGCCTGTCGCTCGCCTCGATCAGCGCGATCGTCGCAGCCTGCGGCGG
>JAEMTW010000172.1 GCA_016462095.1 Thermoleophilia bacterium | reverse complement strand
GTGAACTTGGTGTCCTCGGGGAGACGCAGGATCTGCTCGACGATCTGCTCTGCACTCTGCCCGGTGATGGCGCGGCGACAGACGGGACAGTGCGGTCGCCCGCAGCGCGCATAGAGTAGGCGTAGATAGTCATAGATTTCGGTGACGGTGCCGACGGTCGAACGCGGGTTACGCGACGTCGTCTTCTGGTCAATCGAGATCGCAGGCGAGAGCCCGTCGATGCCATCAACGTCCGGCTTCTCCATCTGGCCAAGAAACTGCCTGGCGTACGCGCTCAGCGATTCGACGTAGCGCCGCTGTCCCTCGGCATAAAGCGTGTCGAACGCGAGGCTGGACTTGCCAGACCCGGACAACCCGGTGATGCAGATCAGTTTGTTGCGCGGCAGAACAACCGTGATGTCCTTGAGGTTGTGCTCGCGGGCACCCCGAATCGTGATCGATTGCTCAGCGGACATCCCGACAGGCTAATCGCACCGGCGGCGAGGCCGGCTGGTGGGCTACGCCTTGGTCTACGGCTCGGGCTAGGGCTTGAGGCTAAACGGCGGGTAGCGATCCGTGGTCAGCAGGATTGCGTAGGCACTGACGCGCGTGGTCCAACGCAAGGTGCCGACCGTAAAGTCGAACAGGCCTCGGGGGTAACGTCCAGTCAACAGGATTGCGAACCACGCGATCAACGTCACGAACAGGACTGCAATCCCCAGGAAGCCGAGAATGAAGTAATGCGGGATCGCAAGCAACCACTTGATGAGCGGCAACCCACGGGACAGATCCTGCTTCGCGTCTGGATAGACGACCATCAGATCGAGTGCCTGCCGATCCTCGGTGGACGGGTATTCGTCGCGCAGCAAGTAGACGTAGATCATCACGCGCATCGTGAAGGCCAAGAGGCTGACGTTGAAGTCGAACCACCAGCGTGGATACCGGTGGCGAAAGAGCAGTAACAGCAGCGTTGGCAGGAAAAGAAAGCCGCCGATGGTGACATACGCCTGGGTGCTGTTGTCGCCGCTATAGGCCGAGGATGAGCGCACGAACATTTCGAGCAGCAACAGCACCGGAATGGCGAGGATTCCTCGGAAGAAGACCGTGAGCCGATTGCGCTTGTCTGCGGGGTACTCCACGTCTAAGGCGACGGGATACGGAATAGCGGCTGCTGAAGCGGGCTGACTGGGCATTGCGGGCGTGGGATCAGGAGGAATGGAGGACATGCGGCGATGCTAGCCCGACAATCGGACGGAAACGCCAGCCGTCAGCAAGTTGGAACGATGGACTACGCTGCCCGTGTCGTTCTAGGAGGAATGTTCATGAAGCAGCAACTGCTCTACCCCGAAGGCGCACCGCCGCCGACCGCCCCGTACACGCCAGGTATTCGTGTGGGCGAGACGCTCTACACGGCCGGCCAGGCGCCGTTCGATGACAACAACCAGATTGTTGGCAGCGACGTCGCGGCTCAAACCGAGCAGGTCTTCAACAATCTCGAGCGCGTACTCGCCGCTGGCGGTTCCACGCTCAACGATGTCGTGAAGGTCACCGCCCATCTGCAGGATCTCGCAGGCGACTTCGCTGCCTACAACGAGGTCTACGCGCGTCGCTTCGGCACGCATCGTCCGACGCGCACAACCGTCGGCAGCACCCTGGGTGGTTTCCTCGTCGAGATCGACGCGATCGCCGTCGTCGGCTCAGGCTCCTGATCTACCTGCCACGCCTCTGATGTCCAGAAGGGGTCTGACCCCTTCTGGACATTAGAGGGCGGCGATTTCGCGACGCAGACCCTTGATCTCGTCGCGCAGGCGGGCCGCCTCCTCGAAACGGAGCTCTTCGGCGGCCATAAACATCGCCTCTTCAAGTTCGATCGAAAGCTTCTCGAGCTCTTTGCGACCCAGACCCTCGGGGACCTGACGGCGGCCTCGCTGCGAGGCCGGAACATTCGGGCTCCCCAACGAGAGAAATTCGGCGATATCGGAAACGCCTTTGATGATCGTCTCTGGGGTGATGCCGTGGTCCTCGTTGTACTTGAGTTGGATGTCACGACGCCGCTGAGTCTCGCGCACGGCTCCCTTGATCGACTCCGTCTCCTTGTCGCCGTACATGATCACGCGCCCATTGACATTGCGGGCTGCCCGACCGATCGTCTGGATCAAGGCCGTCTGGCCACGCAAGAAGCCCTCCTTGTCAGCGTCGAGGATGGCGACCAATGACACCTCGGGGAGATCGAGGCCCTCGCGCAGAAGGTTGACGCCGACCAACACGTCGTACTCGCCCAGCCGTAGGTCGCGAATAATCTGGATCCGTTCGAGCGTGTCAATCTCCGAATGCAGATACCGCGTCCGAACGCCACTCTCGATCAGATAGTTCGAGAGGTCCTCCGCCATCTTCTTCGTCAGCGTCGTCACCAGCACACGCTCGCCTTTCGCTTCGCGCTCCCGAATCTCGCCCAGCAGGTTGTCGATCTGACCCTCGGTGGGACGCAAATCGATAATCGGGTCGATCAGACCGGTCGGTCGAATGATCTGCTCAACGACGCGACCGCCTTCGCGGGCCTCGAACGCGCCCGGCGTTGCCGAGACGAGAATGCCCTGACCAACCTTGTTCAGAAACTCGGGAAATTGCAGGGGACGATTGTCAAGCGCTGAGGGTAGGCGGAACCCATAATCAATCAGCTGGGTCTTGCGCGAGCGATCGCCTTCGTACATCCCACCGATCTGCGGGATCGTCTGATGCGATTCGTCGACGAACAGCAGGTAGTCACCGGGGAAGTAGTCCATCAGCGTGAAGGGCGATGAGCCAGGCGGACGCCCCTCGAAAATCCGCGAGTAGTTCTCGACACCATTGCAGTAGCCGAGCTCGCGGAGCATCTCGATGTCGTACTCCGTGCGCTGGCGGATTCGATGGGCCTCGAGGATCTTGCCATCGGCCTCGAACGCCCGAACACAGTCCTCCATCTCACGATAGATCTCTTGGGTGGCGCGCTCGATCGTCAGTGGGTCGGTCACGTAGTGCGTCGCGGGATAGACCACGAGCTCCTCGAGTCGTCCCAAGACCTCGCCGGTCAGCGGGTCGTAGTGCGTGATCGACTCGACCTCATCGCCGAACAACGAAATCCGATACGCAGTCTCCATGTACGCAGGCTGCAGCTCGATGACGTCGCCACGAGCACGAAACTTGCCGCGCCCAAGCGCGGTGTCGTTGCGTCGATACTGGATGTCGACGAGGCTCCGGAGCAGCTCATCGCGCCCCTTCGTGTCCTTGCCCTTCTTGAGGATCACGAGCCGCTCTTTGTACTCGTCGGGCGAGCCCAGGCCGTAGATGCACGAAACCGAGGCGACGATGATCACGTCTTTTCGCGTCAGCAGCGAAGCGGTCGCGGCGTGGCGCAGGCGGTCGATATCGTCGTTGACAACCGCGTCCTTCTCGATATAGGTATCGGACGTGGCGATGTACGCCTCGGGCTGGTAGTAGTCGTAGTACGACACGAAGTACTCGACCGCGTTGTCGGGGAAGAACTCGCGGAACTCGTTGCACAGCTGGGCCGCCAACGTCTTGTTGTGGGCGATCACGAGCGCCGGTCGTTGCAGCTGCTCGATCACGAACGCCATCGTGGCCGTCTTGCCGGTGCCAGTCGCGCCGAGCAGGGTGACGAAGCGCTCACCGGCCTCCATACCCTTACAGATACCCGCGATTGCACGCGGCTGATCGCCTTTCGGCTCAAACGATCCGGCAAAGCGAAACGGCGGCATCAACGTAGGGTGCCACACGACCCATCCTCGGGCGCGCGAGGCGCTCTGCCTAGGAGGACATGACAACCGCGCGGATGTGGTGTCCTCCCCAAAAGTCACCGCCCGTGGAAGACGTTGCGCCTCGGTCAGGGGAGGACACCACATCCGCGCGGTTGTCATGTCCTCCCCCGTCCTCAAAGGCCAAGGTCCTAGACGTCGCGCAGAAACAACTCGTCGGTGGACTCGCGACGCGTAATCAACGTGGCGTCACCGTTGCCGACGAGCACCGCGGCTGGTCGACCGAACAGGTTGTACGTGTTGGCCATCGTCTGGTGATACGCGCCCGTGGCGGGAACTGCGATCACATCGCCAACGTGGACCTCGGGCAATTCGATGCCGTCGACCAAGACGTCGGTCGACTCGCAGTGTCGGCCAGCAATCCGAACGCTGCCTGCAGACGGGTCGAGCGGGCGAGCAGCGACAAGGGGCGCATAGGTGCCGCCATAGAGGCCGACGCGCAGGTTGTCGCCCATCCCGCCGTCCACCGCAACCCACGTC
>JAEMTW010000171.1 GCA_016462095.1 Thermoleophilia bacterium | reverse complement strand
GTCGCGACGCGATAGCGGTGCACGGCACGCGCGTCCAACGCTCCATCTGGAACGAGAAATCCAAGCCGTAAATGCTCTCGCACGAGCAGTGCCACACACTTTTGCATCGCGGTGCTGTACCGCAAGCGTTCGAGAATCGCGGTGGCCAACTCGGCACCTTGCTGGGCATGCCCAGGAAAGCCAATGTGGCCGTTCTCGAACTCTGTTCGGGTGTAGGGCTTAGCGATGTCGTGCAACAACGCGCCCCAGCGCACGGCCAACGCAACATCGCAGTCGGCATCGAGGAGCTCCGAAAGTGCAGTCGCCACAGCCGGGGCAGCCTCGCCAAACGCAAACTCTGGTTGCTCGATCAGATCGGTCGCCGCATCGAGCACCTGCAGCGTGTGATCGAGCACATCGAGATGGTGATAACGGTTTTGCTCGACAGCGGCCAAGGCCTTGACCTCAGGCAACACGACGCCGAGAAGTCCCAACTGGTCGAGAAATCGAAGCCCATCGACGGGATCTTGCGACACGAGAATTCGCTCGAGCTCCGCCCGCTGCCGCTCTCCCGCCGGCTCGGCCGCGAGGGCCGCATCGCGCTGAGCAAGCGCAACGGTTTCGGGCGCAACCGCAAGGTCCAGCTCGACGGACAATCGAACGAGGCGCAGCAGCCGCAACGGGTCATCACGAAACGACGAATCTGCAACGACGCGCAGGATGCGGTCCTCGAGATCGTCAAGAGCTCCCGGGACCGCTAACGTCTCGCCGTCCGCGACCCGCACTGCAATCGCGTTGATCGTGAGGTCGCGCCGCAAGAGGTCGGCCGTGATGCCATCCGGCGCACCCGTGATGTCGACCTCGTGGTCCTCACCAACGACACGCCAGGCGCCATGCCGCTCCGAGAGCGGAAACACGGGCGCACCGATCGCCTTCGAGTAGGTACGCGCTGTGCGTTCGGCGTCACCCGTGGTGACAAGATCCCAGTCGGACAGGGGGCGATCGAGCAGCACGTCGCGAACCGCGCCGCCCACGAGCCACAGGTCACCATCGCCTGCAAATGCCTCCTGCAGCGGAATCAGCGCACGCGCCAGCCGCGGATCAACTGGTTGAGTCACTACAACACCTTACGGTCCTAGCGCTCGAGCGCGGCCGCACACCGCAAACAATCTCGTACGGCACGGTGAGGACGTGGCGCGCGAGTTCTTCGGCCGAGACGACGTCATCGCCGTCAACACCAAGCAGTACGACCTCGTCGCCCTCCTTCACCTCAAGCCCCTCAGGCAGCACAACAGTCAGCTGATCCATCGACACAGTCGCGGCCACGCTGCAGCGCTGCCCGCGGATCAGCACCTCGCCAATACCCGAGAGCCGGCGGGGGTAGCCATCGGCGTAGCCAATTGGGACGAGGGCGACGCGACACGGCTCGGCAGCCACGAAACGGCGACCGTACCCCGTCGATTCGCCCACCGCCAGCGCCCGCAGGCTGCGGACCGTGCTGGTCCAGCGCATCACCGGCAGGAGCCCACAATCCGCTCCAGACACGCCGAGCGGATCAATCCCATAGACAGCGAGTCCTGGCCGTACTGCATCGAAGGCGAGCTCCGGATAGCGGAGCGTCGCGGCGGAGTTCGAGAGATGCCGCGGACAAGGGGGAAAAACAGCGGCGATGGCACGAAAGGCCTCGGCCTGCTGATCGACGAAGCTGCGATCGGCCTCATCGGCCGTGGCGAGATGACTCATCAGGCCAGCCAACCGCTCGGGACGTGGCCCGCTCACGATCTGATCGGCAACCGCCAGCGCCTCGTCCGCACTCAGGCCCCACCGCCCCATCCCCGTGTCGACCTTGACGTGCACATCGACCTCATGGTGGTCACGTAAACGATCCCAGCCCTCGAGCGTCGAGACCGTCACTGCACAGCCAACCTCGGCGACCGCAGCTTCCTCTCCCGCTGTCAGCGGCGACAACACGAGCAACGGTACGGTCGATAGTTCGACGTGCACGGCACGCGCTTCGTCAAGCGTCGCCGTGCAGAGCTTCGTGGCACCCGCGGCGATCGCAGCGTGGGCCACGTCAATCGCGCCATGTCCATACGCATTGGCCTTGATCACCGCCCACACCTCGGCGCCCCCGGCGGCATCCAACAGGCGTTGGACGTTGGCCGTGACAGCAGCCAGATCGATCTCGACCAGGCTGCGATGACGCTGCGCCGCTATGTGACTTCCCCACCAAACTCAAAGCGATTCAGCGCGACGACGACATGACCACGCGTCAGCATGCCGACGTAGACACCATGCTCGAGAACCGGTAGCTGCGAGACACCATCCTTGGCCATGCGCTTGGCAGCCTCATGCAGAGCCTCATCGGCTGTCGCGGTGATCACGTCCGTCGTCATCAGGTCCGAAACGGTCACGGCAAACGCCTTCTCAATGTGCCGCTCCCACGAGCCGAGACTCTGCACGTAGATCATCCAATCGAGAAACGGTGCGACATAGGGCACGTGCTCATCCGCCTCGACCTCTTGGAACAACATGTCCTGTGCAGTCACCACACCGACGACTGCATTGCCTCCGTCGACCACAGCAACACCGTCTAGATTTTTCGTCGCCAACAGGTGCACGAGGTCCTTGATCGTCGTGTCGGGCGCGACGGTTGGTGTCGTGGGGTCCATCAATTCGCGCACAGGGCGGTCGATCACAGCGTGCTCCCAGGTCGTCCGAGCACACGTAGGTGCTCGATGAGGTCTCCCGCAATGATAGCCCCGCCTCTGCGTACGGCCGTGGCGGTACGCGCACTCTGCACATGAGCAGCCGCTCCAGCAATTGCCGCCGTCCACGAATCCGCTCCGCGAGCGAGGCAGGCGCCGATGATGCCGGCGAGCACGTCGCCCGATCCAGCCGTGGCCAACGCCGCCGAGTCAAGCGCTCGAATCCCGAGCCGCCCCTCGGGCGACAGCACGAGCGTGTCACGTCCCTTTAGGAGCGCCACCGCCCCCGTCGTTTCGACAAGCGCCCGAACAGTCGCCAGACGATGTTCAGCAATCCAGTCTGTCTCTACGCCGAGCAGTTTCGCGGCCTCACCGGCATGCGGAGTGATCACGGTCGGGGCTGTGCGCTGACGCAGCAAGGCAGGCTCGCGGGCAACCCACCAGAGCGCGTCCGCGTCGACAACCAATGGTCGGTCGAGCACGAGCGTGGCACGTACCAGCTCGTCGGTTCCTGGTTCGCGCCCGAGCCCGGGACCAAGCACGACGGCGCGTGCCCGCTCTGCATACTCAGCAATCTGACGATCGACACGAGACGAGGCGAGTGGTCGCACCATTGCCTCGTGGAGGCTCCCAGCGACCGTCGGTTGAATGGCCTCGGGGACGAGCACAGTCACGACACCCGCTCCAGCACGCAAGGCCGCTCCAGCGACGAGCGCGGGTGCACCTGCCATACCCACAGAGCCACCAATCACGAGCACAGCGCCCGCGTCGTACTTCGAACCACCCATGCCGCGGCTGGGCAACAGGTCGCGACAGTCCGCAACTGCAATGGCGACCGGGGCAACGTCAACCGCAGCGGGAATTCCAATCGGTACGACGATTACCTTGCCGGCGAGTTCGCACCCAGGGGCGATCAATAGTCCAAGCTTGGCGGCAGCGAAGCTGACGGTTACGTCCGCGCGCACGGCTGCTCCCAGCACTTCCCCTGTCGAGGCGTCGACTCCACTCGGAATGTCAAGAGCGAGGACCGCAAGCCCGGAGGCACAGATGGCAGTGATCGCCTCGGCAACAGCGCCGGTCGCGGCACCCGTCGTCCCCGTTCCCAGCAGCGCATCCACAATCAAATCTGCGTCGCCGAGATCGTCGGCGATCAGGCCGTCGGGCCGCTCGATCAGTGCGACTCCAGCCGCAATCGCTCCGGCCAGCATCGTTGCGGCGTCGCCACTCGCTGGGCGCGCGCTCACTCCGACGATCCGCACGCTGCGACCACGAGCCTGCAGCAGGCGCGCAACCTCGTAGCCGTCGCCACCGTTGTTGCCACTACCGGCGACGACCACGACGTGCCGCGCGCGGGCGAAATGCCCTCGCACCACCCGCGCCGCAGCCGCGGCTGCGCTCCGCATCAGACTCTCTCCCGAGCCCCCGAGGAGCGCGATCGCCTGCGCATCGACTGCCTTCGCACCAGCGGCGTCGTAGACAGGAAATTGGCTTTTCGACGCATCCATTAGCCGCAGCCTATCGCCGCGGTTGGGTCGCGTGGGAGATCACGCCAATCCACCCACAAAGATTCGGGTGGCGGACATGACAAGTGC
>JAEMTW010000170.1 GCA_016462095.1 Thermoleophilia bacterium | reverse complement strand
CGCCGCCTCTGGGACACGGGCTTCTGGGCACCGGTCTTCGCGGACTGGGGCTTCCAGAACCGCACGACGGCGCTACGCGTCTCGGCACCGGGTCGCTTCGAGTATCGCTCGGTCGACTCGGCCGTCAACCCGTACCTGTCGTTGACGTGTCTGATTGCCGCCATGCGTGACGGCATCGACAACAAGATCGATCCGGGCCAGCCGGAAGAGCGCAACATCTACGACGCAATGAATGCGGGCAAGGAAGTCAAGAAGATTCCGATGACGCTCGGCGAGGCGCTCGACGCTCTCGATAACGACGATGTCATCAAAGGCGCGCTGCCCGGCGACATGTATCGCGTGTTTAGTCATTACAAGCGGGACGAGTGGGAGCGCTTCTGCGCCACTGTCACCGAGTGGGACGTTCAGGAGTACCTCGACATCCTTCCGTAAGGGGAGGCTGTCGAGCACAACCACTACCAACGAGGGCAGAGATCACCGTGTGCGGAATTGCAGGAATCATTTACAAGGATGGGGAGCACAACATCGGTCAGGACATGACCCGGATGTTGCAGTCCATGAAGCATCGCGGCCCGGATTCGACCGGGTACGCGCTCTACGCCAAGCCGACTGAGCACGTCGTCATGCGCTACACCGTCGCTAACACGACGACACCGCGCGACTACGAGTTTCAGGGCCGACTGAAGCGCAATCGTGCCGAGGTCGAGTCTCGTCTCGCCCGGCTGGATGCCAAGATCGTCAGCAACGAGAAGGAGACGGATTACGCCTTCCGTGTCACGCTCGACTATTCGGGTGATCTCAAGCAGATCGCCGATCAGATCGAGGACATTCCAGACTGCGAAGTGCTCTCGCTGGGTCACTCCCTCGAGATCATCAAGGACCTCGGCGACGCCGAGACCGTCTGCGCGCAGTACCACCTGGACACGTTCAGCGGCACGCACGCCATCGGTCACGTCCGCATGGCAACCGAGTCCGACGTCGACATCTCTGGTGCTCACCCGTACTGGGCCTACCCGTTCTCCGACATCGCCGTGGTGCATAACGGCCAGTTGACGAACTACTTCCAGTGGCGCCGCCGCCTCGAGCGCTCCGGCCATCGCTTCAACTCGGAGTGCGACTCGGAGATCATCGCCGTGTACCTCGCCGAGAAGATGAGCGAAGGCATGAGCCTCGAAGATGCGATGCGTCTCAGCCTCGACGAGCTCGACGGCGTCTTCACGTATCTCTGCGTTACGGCCGATGCGCTCGGCATGGCGAAGGACGAGATGGCAGCAAAGCCTTTGGTCTTGTTCGAAGGCGAGAACATGATCGTGATGGCTTCGGAAGAGATGGCAATTCGAGCAATTATCGACCACGAAATTGACACGTACGACCCGTATGAGGGGGAGGTAATGGTATGGACGCGATAACCGGAGAAAACCAGATTGTCTATGACGCACGCGGACTCGTTGAGCCCGACTGCGAAGTGCCGAAGGTCTCGAAGATCGACGGCGAGAAGGCGACGTTCGACGCGCTTGATCTGACGACGCGTCAGATCAACCTCGAGCTGCGCTGGCTGATCAACGAAGAGGGCGTCACGGATGTCACCGTCCAGAACCCGGGTGCCAAGCACTCGCTGGCTGTTGGCCTCCTGACCCGCTGCAAGATCACGTTCGAAGGCAGCCTCGGCTACTTCGGCTGCGGCATCATCGACGGTCCCGAAGTGCACATCAAGGGTCGCGTTGGCTGGTCTGCCTGCGAGAACATGATGAGCGGCACCGTGGTCGTTGAAGGCAACGCTGGCTCCCTGACGGGTGCGGCAATGCGCGGTGGCGACCTGATCGTCAAGGGTCGTCTCGGTGCCCGCTCCGGCATCGACCAGAAGGGCGGTCTCATCCTCACGATGGGTTCCGTCGGAGCCAACACGGGCTTCATGATGCAGCGTGGTCGACAGGTCATCGTCGGCGACGCGGGTCATGGTCTGGGCGACTCGATGTACGACGGCATCATCTACGTCGGCGGCACGGTGCGGTCCCTCGGGGTCGACTGCGTCCCCGGTGAGTGGATGGATTCCGACGCGGAGTTCATTGATCGCAAGTTTCGGATCTATGACCTTGGAACGCCCCCCACGTTCCAGAAGTTCGTCTGTGGCAAAAAGCTGCACAACTACGACAACCTGGAAGCGAGCGAGCGCAAGCTCGTCCTCTAGGGAGATTGGGGAATCTGATGAGCGATAACGCAAAAGAAATCGAGCGCAAGCGCGCGATCCTCGGCCGGAGTCCGATCTTCACCCCTGAGGTGATGAACGACATCCACATGAAGGCCGAACTGGGTCGCTACCGCATGCGTGGCTTCTCGATGTTCAAGCCGATCCCGCATTGGGATCAGCTGATGTTCATGCCGGGCACCCTGACACGCTTCGTGATCGAGGGCTACCGCGAGAAGTGCGTCACCAAGACTGTGCTCGGAGCGCGCTTCGCAAAGAAGCCGATGGAGCTCGACATTCCGATCTACATCACCGGCATGAGCTTCGGTGCTCTGTCCCTCGAGGCAAAGATGGCTCTGGCCAAGGGTGCTTCGATGGCAGGCACGGCGACCTGCTCGGGCGAGGGCGGCATGATTCCGCCGGAGCGCGACCTGTCGACGAAGTGGTACTACCAGCTGATTCAGAGCCGTTACGGCTTCAACCCGCATCACCTGATGTGCGCAGACGCGGTCGAGTTCTTCATCGGCCAGGGCTGCAAGGTTGGACTGGGCGGCCATCTGATGGGCCAGAAGGTGACGGAGCAGGTCGCAGAGATGCGCTCCCTGCCAGCCGGCATCGACCAGCGCTCGCCTGCACGCCATCCTGACTGGATGGGCCCGGACGATCTGTCCCTCAAGATCCAAGAGGTTCGTGAGGCGACCGATTACCAGATCCCAATCCAGCTCAAGCTCGGCGCCAGCCGTGTCTATGACGATGTGCGCATGGCCGCCAAGTGTGGCCCTGACATCATCTATTTGGACGGTGCAGAGGGCGGCACGGGTGCCGGTCCGCACATCGCCACCGAAGAGACGGGTATCCCGCTGATGGCGGCGATCCCCGAGGCACGTCGTGCCCTCGAGGATGTCGGCCTGGCCGACGAGATCGACCTCGTGGTTGCTGGTGGTATTCGTAACGGTGCTGACGTCGCCAAGTGCATCGCACTCGGCGCCAAGGCCGTCGCGATTGGCCACTCGTCCTTGATGGCGTTGAACTGCAACAAGGAACTGCCGGGCATCACGGACTACGAAGGTACGGTCGGTGTTCCTGCTGGTTCGTGTTACCACTGCCACACGGGCCGCTGCCCGGTCGGCATTGCCACGCAGGATCTGGAGCTGCGCAAGCGTCTCGTCGTCGACGAGGCCGCCGAGCGCGTCTACAACTTCCTGCACACGATGACGCTCGAGGTCCAGATGCTGGCCCGCGCGTGCGGCAAGACCAACATTCATTCGCTGGAGCCTGAGGACCTTGCGGCCCTCACGGTCGAGGCGTCTGCAATGGCGAAGGTGCCGTTGGCCGGGACCCAGTACATCCCGGGTGTCACCGAAGAGAAGACCCTCAACGAGATCAAGACGCTGCTTGAGCGTCATCTCGTCAACCCTGTCGATTATCTGCCGCAGAGCGCGCCGATGTCGACGCAGCAGGGCGACTAGGAGTCAGCATGTCTGAAGATCGCAACGTCGCAACAGAGCGTCACAATCCCGAGTTGACCATTGGCATCTCGGCGGAGTATCTAGCCGGTAAGCGCTTCGATTATCAGGAGGACATCGCTGCGAGTGCAGACGTTGACCTGCTGGAGTCGACGCCGGGCCAGGACATCAACTGGCTCGAGGACGTCACGCTCCTCGCAGAGGACGGCGTTCCTGCCGTTTTCGATCGGTACTCCAACTCGTTCATCAAGATCTACTTCGACATTCCTGCTGGTCATGAGGACGAAGTCGCTCGTAAGGTGCTGATGAAGCACCTGCAGTCCGGTAACTCGTACGGGATCCAGCTAAAGCGGGTCCACTGCAAGTTTCCGCAGCCAGAGCTTGGCCCCTGGGTCAAGAACTCGGCGACGGTCGGTACCAACTGGGTGCCATCGGTGCTGCCGGGCTGGGAGTCTCCCGCAGGCCACTAGGCCCTTCGGATCCAGAATGGTGTGTGTCCCTCGGGGCGGGTCTTCGGACCCGCCCCGAGGCGTTTGTTGGGGTGCGGATGTCACAAAGGGGTCAGACCCTTATGTGACATCTACCGCGCTGGCGGGTGGGGACTAGTTGTGTCACAAAGGGGTCAGACCCTTATGTGACATCTACCGCGCTGGCGGGTGGGGAC
>JAEMTW010000169.1 GCA_016462095.1 Thermoleophilia bacterium | reverse complement strand
AAGTACCCCCAACGGGATTCGAACCCGTGTAGCCGCCGTGAAAGGGCGGTGGCCTAGGCCGCTAGCCGATGGGGGCCCGCGGCGCAGAATACCGACCTTGGGCCGATCTGGCGCGCACACCGGGTCTGTCCGGGCAGCGCCGTAGCCTTTTGGCAGATGGATCGCTCCGAACGACTTACGGGAAATGCCGACACGTCGCTCGAGACGTGCCGCAAATGCCCATCGAAATTGGTGCAGCCCGTCCAGTGGCGCCGGCTTGGTGACGACCTCTGGGAAATCGACCTGCGCTGCCCCGATTGTGGTCGTGCGAGTCGCGAGTGCGTGCCGACCGAGGCCGTCGCAAAGTACGACCAAGTCATGCGTCGAGCACGCGTGTCGCTCGAACGACACCTCGAGGCAATCGAGCGTGTCGACTCCGCGGATGCCCGCACGCCATACGGCGAACCGGCACCCGACCTGCGGATCCTGCCCGAGGATCACGGTCTTCCGCCGGCCGCATAGGAGCCCGCGATGACCGATCTCGGCGGCCGCTACCGCCTCGAGGCGTCGCTTGGGCGTGGTGGCACGGGTGAGGTGTTTCGAGCGCGCGATCTACGACTCGACCGTGTTGTAGCGATCAAGATGCTGCATCCGTGGGTCGCCACCGATGCGGGCGCGCACGAGCGCTTTCGCCGCGAAGCCACGACACTCGCCCAACTGCGTCACCCCAACATCGTGCAGGTGCTCGACTTCGACGACTCGCCACCAGCACCATTTCTCGTGCAAGAGCACTGCGGTGGTGGCACGCTCGTCCGCCGCACGGCCGATGCGCCACTCCCGTGGCCCGAGGTGGCCGAGGTCGGATTGGCGATCGCGCGCGGGTTGGCGCACGCACACGCCAGTGGAGTCACGCATCGCGATCTCAAGCCCGGCAACGTGCTCTATGGCGACGATGGACATCTGCGCGTCGCCGACTTTGGGCTGGCCGACGTCTTGCGACGCAGCGCGGACGAGGCCGATCTAACCGACGATGGCTCGCGGGTCGGCAGCCCCGAGTACTGGTCGCCCGAGCAGGCGGCCGGACTGGCCGTCACCGAGCGGGCGGACATGTACGCGCTTGGCTGCATTCTCTACGAGTTGGCGACGGGCGCATTGCCGTTTGAGGGATCCGATCGGATCGAGGTCGGCACGCGCCGCATGCACGAGGATCCGCCACTACCCACGCAGTTTGTCCCCGACCTCCCACCCGAGGCCGAGGCATTGATCATGTCGCTCCTTACGCGCGCGCCGGAGCGGCGGCCACGCGCCGAGGACGTGGCGCGCATGCTGGCCGGTGACGTACCGATCTTGCCCGAGCACGATGCCGCCGAGACGACGCGGATCCCCGCCTACGAGATCCCCGACACGCTGATTGCTCCGCCCGACGCCACACCACGCCCGGGCGTGCGCGGCGGTGGCATCCGCGTGGGCGTCGTGCTGCTGGCACTCGGTGTCTTCCTGATGGGCATTGGGGTTGCCACGGGTGTCGGGCTGACGCGCGCCGGCATCGTGCCGGAGAACCCACTCGGTCGGCTGGCAGCGGGCGCTGGCCTGAGTGTTCTGGGGGGAGCCGCAGTGATCTGTCTCGCCCTGGCTGTGATCGCCCTGTGGGCATCGCGGAACCGCGATCGCGCCAACATGCGTACCGCACGACTGGCGCTCTGTGTGCTCGCGGTGCTCACCGCGGCGTTGTGCTCTGGCGCGATCGTGTGGACCGCAAACGCGTGGATCACCGTTGGGGTGTCGGCGTTGTGGAGGGGAGTCCAATGACCGTCACCATCGACCACGCGCTCTACCGTCGCCTGTTTGCTGGTGTCAACGAGCAGGGCTACTCGCTGGACGGCTGGACGCGGGCCCCTTGGACACCCGAGTTGCGTGCGGCCGAGCAACTCGTCATTGACGCGGCAGTAGCCGGCGGGATGGTCTACGAGCACGACCCCGCGGGCAACCTCTGGATCACGGATCCGAACGCTCCTGCCGATGGCCTGATTGCGGTGGGCTCGCACCTCGACACGGTGCCAAAGGGCGGTGCCTTCGATGGCGTGCTTGGCGTAGTCGGTGGGTTGGTGGCCGTGCTTGCGCTCCGTGCGGCGGGCGTCCCCAACGTGGAGCGTCTGGCTGTGATCTCCTTCGCGGACGAGGAGGGATCGCGGTTTAACACGCCATGCTTTGGCTCGCGCACGATGGTTGGCATGTTTGGCGACGAGGTCGCGGACGCGCAGGACAAGGACGGCATCAGCATTCGCGATGTTGGGCCAAAGCGGCCTGCCGACGCGGCGGGTCTTCAACGTCGCATTGCCGCCTATGTCGAGATTCACGTCGAGCAGGGTCTCGCGCTCGACCCGGCGGAGGTTTCGCTTGGTATTGCGACGAGCCTGTCGGCGCGAGGGCGGTGGGAGTGGGGGGTCGTGGGCGAGGCCAACCATGCGGGCACGACACCGATGGCGGGTCGTCGCGATGCGCTCGTGCGCGCGGCGGAGTTCGTGCTCTCCGTTCAGCGCACGGCGATCGCGCATGACGGCGCGGTTGCAACCGTCGGCCGCATCACGCCCTGGCCTGGTGGCACCAACGTCGTCCCGGGTCGCTGCTCGGGCACGCTCGATGTGCGCGCACTCAACAATGCGACGCGCGACGCGGTAGTCCAGGCCTTGGTCGAGGAGTTCCCCGACATTGCGATCGAGCACAAATCGACCGACGACGCCGCAATTTTTGATCCCGCCTTGATTGCCGATCTGCATGCTGCAGCGAACGAGCTCGGCGTCTCCTCGATGGATCTGCCGTCGTACGCGGGCCACGATGCGGGCACGCTGGCCTTGGCGGGAGTCCCAAGCGTGATGATCTTCACCCGCAGCCCGAATGGCATCAGCCATAACCCGGTCGAGCACTCCGACGAGTCGGTCTGCCTCGACGCGGTAGCGGTGCTCGCGGCAGCACTCGCTCAACGCAGCTAGCGACATTCTGGGCCCGGGCCCAAAATGTCGCTAGGTGAGATATGTTGAAACCATGCATACACGTTTGTTCGCCACGCTGTTGATCCTCGCCGTCATTGCTATCACTGGGTCTGCCTGTGGCAGTGGCTCGGACCATGCAGCGATGGGGAGCGACGAAATGACCACCACGCACTCTGCCGACCAGATGGGAACCGGGCAAGAAGCCGACGTGAAGTTCGTGCAGGAGATGATCCCGCACCATCAGCAAGCCGTTGAAATGGCCAATCTGGCGCTCGACCCAGTACGTCAGGCGAGCCCTGCCGTCATGGACCTCGCGACGCGCATCAAGACAGCGCAGACTGCCGAGATCGTCGACATGAACTCCTGGCTCGTTGAGTGGGGCGCCGACCCGATTGACGGCCAGATGGATCACGGCAACATGGATCACGACGCAATGGGAATGATGTCCTCCGACGACATGACTGCCCTGGCCGATGCCAAGGGTGCGGCTTTCGACCGCCTCTGGCTCGAGGGCATGATCATGCATCACGAGGCGGCTTTGACGATGGCCTCGCACATTGCCACCCGTGGTGACGATGCGCGCGTGCAGCAATTGTCGGATGCGATCGAGCAGTCGCAGGCTGCCGAGATCGCAGAGATGCGCGCGCTGCTCAACCAATAGCGACATTCTGGGCCCGGGCCCAAAATGTCGCCTCTGCCGCTACCCTGCTGCCATGCCACGCGTCGCCAATTCACCCGCCATTCCCTCCGAGGGCTGGGGCGTGCTGCACCTCGTTTTTGAGATCGCCGGCAGTCGCAACGAGTCCGTCGCAGTGGCGGAGGCTCAGGCGCTCGTCGATGCGTTTCTCGAGGAGCAAGACGCGCAGCTGATTGCGTTTAGTGTGGTTGGCGCTGGCGCAGATTTTGGCTTGATCCTCCTGCACCCCGACCTCACCCGCCTGCACGCGTTGCATCGCGATCTGCTGCGCACCCAGCTCGGCGAGTTCCTCGTTGAGCTACCGGACCGCAGCATCCTCTCGATCACCGAGGCCAGCGAGTACATCAACCCCGACAATCCCAACGTTGAGGAACTCCGCGAAGGCCGCCTGCACCCACATAATCTCCCCGGCACGCGCCTTGTCTGCATCTATCCGATGAGCAAGAGCCGCGACGTTGGAGCAAACTGGTACGCCCAAGACTTCGAAGAGCGTCGCCGCCTGATGGGCGGGCACGGTCGCCTCGGCGGCACGTTCCGTGGGCGGGTCTCGCAGATGATCACCGCTGCCACTGGTCTGTCGGATTGGGAGTGGCAGGTCACGCTCTTCGCCGATGATCCGAAAGCGATCAAAGACATCGTCTACGAAATGCGCTACGACGAGGCCTC
>JAEMTW010000168.1 GCA_016462095.1 Thermoleophilia bacterium | reverse complement strand
CCAGGGTCAGACCCTTTTGTGCGTGCGGAGCACGCGACACAAAGGGTCTGACCCCGTCTTTCGGTGGGGCATCAAGGCCGAGTCTCGGAGTCAAAACCAGGGTCAGACTCTTTTGTGCGTGCGGAGCACGCGACACAAAGGGTCTGACCCCGTCTCTCCGGTGGGGAGTCAAAGCGTTTTGGTGTTGAAAAGCCGTTTGGCATGCCGCTTAGAACCACCAAGTACAGATGGTTTTGAGATCCTTTTGCGTCGAACTTGATCAACCGGAAGAAGGGGTCAGACGTGTTTGACGCATGCTGCGCTTGCATCAAACACGTCTGACCCTGGTTTTGCTTCGTTGTTGCGCTGTGTTGATCTACCTGAGCTTCCTAATGGGGTCAGACCCTTTTAGGAAGTTAGAGACCGTTGGGTTGCTCGGTTAGACGGTCTAACTTCCTAAAAGGGTCTGACCCCATTAGGAAGCTCGACCCTGGTTACGCCGCGTGCGCGCCTTGGTGATACGTTTCGACGTGACCCAATTGGCGGCTGCTGCACATTCTCGTGTGGGGCTGCGATTAGGGCGACTGAACCGAAGGAGGCCAGATGGGCCTAACAAGTGAACAGAAACTCGAGATCATCGGCGTACACGGCCGGGTTCCCAACGACACCGGCTCGACCGAGGTCCAGGTAGCCATGCTGACGCAGCGCATCAACGAGCTAACCGAACACCTCCGGATTCATAAGCACGACCATCACTCGCGTCGTGGTCTGCTCAAGATGGTGGGTCGCCGTCGGCGCCTACTGCAGTACCTCCAGCGTGAGGACATTGAGCGATATCGCGCACTGGTGAAGGAACTCGGTCTACGCCGCTAACGGTGTACCGAGCATTCGCGGATGGCGACACGCGGGACGCGTAGTCGCTGGCAGCAGAAGGAAAGGTCATAGATGAGTGACATCTTTGGAATTGAAACGGCAGTTGAGGTTGAGGCAGGCGAGATTACGATCCGCTTCGCAACCGGCCAACTAGCAAAGCAGGCAGACGGCGCCGTCGTCGTGTCTAGCGGAGACACCGTGGTGCTCTCCACCGTCGTCGGAGCGCAGGAAGCCCGCCCAGGTGCGGACTTCTTTCCGCTTACCGTCGACGTCGAGGAGAAGGCATACGCCGGGGGCAAGATCCCTGGAGGCTTCTTCAAGCGCGAGGGCAAGGCCACCGAGAAGGCCACGCTTAACGCTCGCATGATCGATCGCCCGATCCGACCGCTCTTCCCCAAGGGCTTCCGGAACGAAGTGCAGGTCATCGGCACCGTGCTCAGCGTCGACAAGGTTACGTCGCACGACATTCTCGCGATGAACGGCGCCAGCGCCGCTCTGATGATTTCGCCGCTGCCGTTTGACGGCCCAGTCGGCGCAGTCCGCGTTGGTCTGATTGACGGCGAGTTGCGCGTTAACCCGTCGATGCCGGAGATGCTCGAGAGCGATCTCGACCTGATCGTCTGTGGCACGCCCGACGCCATCACGATGGTCGAGGCCGGCGCCAACAACGTGCCGGAAGACCGCATGGTTGAGGCACTCGAGCTCGCACACAGCGTCGTCAAGACGGTCTGTGCCGCTCAGATCGACCTGCAGAGCAAGGTCGGCAAGCCGAAGTGGTACAGCACGGCCGTTGACGCCGAGCTGGATGCCAAGCATGGCGGCCTGTTCGATCGTCTGATCTCGGAGCACGGCATTGCTGGCGTGGACAAGGCACAGGCTGAGGCCTTCGCTGCCGAGTGCCCGCCGGTTACCGCCGACGCCACCGAGGACGTGATGGTTCGTCGCACGCAGGTCAAGTTTGCGCTCGGCTTCATTGCCGATCGTCGACGCGCCGCCGCTGTCAAGGGGCCTGTGCACGACCAGTTCGGCGACGCCATCAAGGCGCTGTCGGATGCCGAGCAGGATTCGAAAGAGCTCAAGAGCGCCAAGCGTTCGGCTCTGATCGAGCGGATCGTCAGTGAGATCAAGCTGCCGTTCCCGTCCGGCTCGGATCATGGTCTCGACTCCGCTACAACCGGTGCCGTCAAGGCCGCCATCGATAGCGTCTACAAGCAGATCGTGCGTACCAAGATCGCCGTCGACAAGCGTCGTCCCGACGGTCGTGGTGAGAACGAGATTCGGCCGATCTCCGTCAGCGTCGGCACGGTGCCACGCACACACGGCTCGGCAATCTTCACGCGCGGGCAGACCCAGGCACTGACGCTGGTCACGCTCGGCACGATGAAGGAAGAGCAGCGGATCGACGATCTCTCGCTCGAGAACACCAAGCGCTACATCCATCACTACAACTTCCCGCCGTTCAGCGTGGGCGAGACCGGCTTCATGCGCGGCCCCAAGCGTCGTGACATTGGTCACGGTGCCCTGGCCGAGCGCGCCCTCGTCACCGTCGTACCCCCGGCGGACGAGTTTGCGTACACGATCCGTGCCGTCTCGGAGATTCTCGAGTCGAACGGTTCGTCGTCGATGGCCTCGGTCTGTGGTTCGACCTTGGCATTGATGGACGCCGGTGTGCCGATCAAGGCTCCTGTCGCAGGTATCGCGATGGGCCTGATCAAGGAGGGCGATAGTCTCGTCATCCTGACCGACATTCAGGGCGCCGAGGATCATCTCGGTGACATGGACTTCAAGGTCGCAGGCACTGCCGAAGGTATCACCGCACTGCAGATGGACATCAAGATCACGGGCGTCACGCGTGAGCTGCTGAAGGACGCGCTGTCGCGCGCCAAGGACGCTCGCGTGTCGATTCTCGGCATCATGAATGCCGCCATCTCGGAGCCCCGCACGTCGCTGTCGGAGCATGCACCACAGGTGCTGCAGACGACGATCCTCCCGGAGCAGATCGGTCTTCTGATCGGCAAGGGCGGCGAGACGATTCGTGGTCTCCAGGAAGAGTTCGGCGTCCAGATCGACGTGGAAGAGGACGGCAACGTCCGCATCTACGGCGTCGGTCCGGAGGCTGGTGCAGCCAAGGATCAGATCGAGCAGATGATGCGCCCGGTTCAGGTCGGCGACCAGTTCACCGAGCGGAAGGTCGTCAAGACCGCCGACTTCGGTGCGTTCATCGAGCTCCGCAAGGGCACTGATGGCCTGCTGCACGTGTCGCGCATTGCGCCCGGCACGCGCATCTCGTCGGCCGATCAGGTGCTCGATCGCGGCGACATCGTCAACGTCGAAGTGACCGAGGTCGACACCGACCGCGGTCGTATCGGACTGAAGCTCGTCGCCAAGATCGAAGACGGCGTCGAGATCTCTCCCGAGACAATCGGCGAGCGGTATCAAGAGAAGTACCCCAACGGTGGCCCTGAGAGCAGTGGCGACCGGGGTGGGGATCGCGGAGATCGTGGCGGACGCCGCGGTCGCCGGTCGGAGTAACGGGACCACTATGCGTCCCGGCGTGGAGGTGACGGAACTCGCGAGCGGCCTTCGGGTCGCGAGCGAGTTCCGCCCCGACGTGCACGGCGTGGCCTTTGGCACGTGGATTCGTGTCGGTTCGCGCGATGAGGCCGAGCCAGTCGCCGGCGTCTCTCACCTGATCGAGCATCTGCTCTTTCGTGGTACTGAGCGCCATGACTCGCTCTCGATTGCCGAGTCGTTCGATCGCTTTGGTGCCGAGTTGCAGGCTTCGACCTCGCGCGAGGAAACCGACATTTATGCCCGTGTGCTGGGCGAACACTTGCCGGAAGCGATCGACATCGTCGGTTCGATGGTTGCCAAGCCCGAGTTCAACGACATTCAGCCCGAGCGCGAGGTCGTGCTCGAGGAGTTGGCACTCTACGAGGACACTCCAGACGATCTCGTCCATGACCTGCTCGGGAGCCAACTCTTCCCAGACCAGGCAGTTGGTCGCCCGATCGCTGGCTTCGTTCGAACCGTTGTTGGGCTGGATGAGCGCACCATTCGCGACCATCACGCAGCGCATTACAACGCCAACCAGATTGTGGTGGCTGCGGCCGGCGCCATCGAACACGCCGAACTTCTGGCCTTAGTGGAGGCATCGTTCGACGGGCTGCAGACAGGAGTCGTCAGCGAGCGCATCGCTGCGATCGCATCGCCCGGTGGCGAGAGTTTTCTCGAGCGCGATACGGAGCAGACTCACATCGCAATTGGTGGCGTTGGCATCGGACGTCAGGATGAGCGGCGCTTTGCGATGGCCGTGCTCGATCAGATCTTCGGTGGTGGCGCTTCTTCTCGGCTATGGCAAGAGATTCGCGAGCAGCGAGGGCTCGTCTACAGCGTCTATTCGTATGTGGCCTACCTCGAGGAGACAGGACAGATCGGTCTGGCGCTCGGGACGCGGACCGAGAATTTGAGTGAGGCGCTTGAGGTTGCCAGCGCTGAGA
>JAEMTW010000019.1 GCA_016462095.1 Thermoleophilia bacterium | reverse complement strand
GCGCAAGAAGTCGGCCGAGGCGCGCAAGCGTCGTCGCGGCGAGTCCAAGGGTGGCGCCTACGTGCGCACGCCGGCGGAGGAAACCGAAGAGGGCCGTCGCCGAGAGCGTCGTGGCGTTGTCACGTCGAACAAGTCGGAGCAGACCATCACGGTTCGCGTCGACGTCCTCAAGGCACACCCGAAGTACAAGAAGATCATGCGCCGCTCGATGACGTTGCACGCGCACGACGAGAAGAATGCCGCCAACATTGGCGACACGGTTCGCGTCGTCGAGACCCGTCCGCTGTCGCGCACGAAGCATTGGCGCCTGGTCGAGATCGTTGAGGTCGTCAAGTGATCCAGCAGGAATCCCGACTTCGCGTGGCCGATAACACCGGCGCTCGCGAGATCCTCTGCATCCGTGTTCGCGGCGGTTCGCACCGTCGTTACGCACGCGTGGGAGACATCATCATCGCCACCGTCAAGCAGGCTACGCCGCACGGTGCCGTCAAGAAGGGTGAGGTCGTCCACGCTGTGGTCGTCCGCACCACGAAGGCGCACCATCGTGATGACGGTACGAACATTCGCTTCGACGACAATGCTGCCGTGATCATCGATCCCGCCGGCAACCCGCGGGGAACGCGTATCTTTGGACCCGTCGCACGTGAGCTGCGTGAGCGCAACTTCATGCGCATCGTCTCGCTCGCGCCGGAGGTGCTCTGATGAGTAGCATCGGCATCAAGACGGGTGACACGATCGAGGTCGTGACCGGTAAGGATCGCGGTAAGCGCGGCAAGGTACTTGCTGCCGACCCCGCAACCGCCCGCGTGATCGTTGAAGGTCGCAACATTGCCAAGCGCCACACGAAGCCGCGCCCCGTGCCGGGTTCGGGTGGTCAGCAGATGGCGCCAGGTGGCGTGCTGGATCAAGAGGCACCGCTGCGCCGTTCGAACGTGATGCTCGTCTGCCCGTCCTGTGACCAGGCAACACGCATCGGTAAAAAGGTGGGCGACGGACGTAATGTCCGCGTCTGCAAGAAGTGCGGAAGCGACATCGATAAATGACCGACACTGCTACTCACATTCCCCGGCTGAAAGAGCGCTACGAGCGCGAAATCAAGCCACGCCTGATCGAGAAGTTCGAATACACCTCCTCGATGCAGGCCCCCAAGATGATGAAGATCACGCTGAACATGGGCGTGTCCGACGCGAAGACCGACTCCAAGGCACTCGAGCATGCAGTCGCGCAGATGACCCAGATCGCGGGTCAGAAGCCGATCGTGACGATCGCCCGCAAGTCGATCGCCGGCTTCAAGCTGCGCGAAGGTATGCCAATTGGCTGCAAGGTCACGTTGCGTGGTGAGTCGATGTGGGAGTTCTACGATCGCCTCATCGCCATCGCCCTTCCGCGTATCCGCGACTTCCGGGGCATCAGCCCCAAGTCGTTCGACGGTCGCGGCAACTTCTCGCTCGGCATCCGGGAGCAGATCATCTTCCCGGAAGTTGATTACGACCGGATCGATCAGATCCGTGGCATGGATATCACCATCACTACGACCGCGGCAACCGACGACGAGGCACGAGAACTGCTTCGCGAACTCGGCATGCCGTTCCGAGAGGCCTGAGTCAGGATATGGCAAAGACTGCCCTGCGCATGAAGGCCGCTCGCCCGGCCAAGTACAAGGTTCGCGCGTACTCGCGCTGCCAAAAGTGTGGCCGGCCGCGTGCCGTCTACAAGAAGTTTGGCCTGTGCCGCATCTGCCTTCGGCAGCTTGCGCATGAGGGCGTAATCCCCGGAATGACAAAGTCGAGCTGGTAGCACCATGGTCAATGATCCCATCGCAGACATGCTGACCCGCATCCGCAACGCCAACACGGCGCTGCACGACAAGGTCATCATGCCGTCCTCGCGTAACAAGCGCGAGATCGCCCGCATCCTCCTCGAGGAGGGCTACATCGTTTCGTGGTCCGAAGAGGCCGCGAAGCCGCAGCCACTGCTCGTGGTCGAGCTGAAGTACGGCCGTAACCGTGAACGCGTGATCTACGGCCTCAAGCGTGTTTCGAAGCCTGGTCGGCGCATGTACGCGCCGAAGGACCGGTTGCCCCGCGTCCTTGGTGGCCTCGGAACGGCCATCATGTCCACCTCTACTGGCGTCTGCACCGCGTCCGAGGCCGCTAAGCGCGGCGTCGGTGGCGAAGTGCTGTGCTTCATCTGGTGATCTCATGAGTCGAATTGGCCGCCGCATCATCAACGTTCCATCCGGAGTCACAATCGAAGTCGCCCCTGGGCGCGTCACCGTGACTGGTCCGAAGGGGACGCTCGAGCAGAACATCAACGCCGACATGAAGATCGTTGTCGACGAGGGTGTCATCACAATCGAGCGCCCGACCGACCGTCCGAACCACCGTGCGCTCCACGGACTCACGCGCTCCCTCGTCGCCAACATGGTCGAGGGTGTTGCCAATGGGTACGAGAAGCAGCTCGAGATTCAGGGCGTCGGCTACCGCTGTCAGGCACAGGGCAAGAACCTCGAGCTCGCGCTCGGGTACTCGCACGCTGTCAAGTACATCGCGCCTGAGGGAATCGAGTTCGAGGTGCCGCAGCCCACGCAGATCATCGTGCGCGGCATCGACAAGCAGCGCGTCGGCCAAGTCGCCGCGGAAATCCGAAAGCTCCGACCGCCAGAGCCCTACAAGGGCAAGGGCATTCGTTACGTCGGCGAGCACGTGGTCCGAAAGGTCGGCAAGCGCGCATAGCGTGCGGGATACAACATGAGCAAGATGACTCCAGTCCAAGCACGACAGCGTCGCCACCGTCGGGTGCGCGGCACGATTACCGGTACCGCCGCGCGTCCGCGCCTGGCCGTCTTCCGGTCCAACTCCGATATCTACGTGCAGGTAGTCGACGACGTGACGGGTACCACCCTCGCGGCCGCCGACTCGCGCACACTCAAGGACGGCGATAAGTCGGCCAAGGCCAAGGCTACGGGTGCACTCATTGCTGAGCGCGCCAAGGCAGCAGGCATCAGCAACGTCGTCTTCGACCGCGGCGGGTTTCTCTATCACGGTCGTGTCAAGGCGCTCGCCGAAGGTGCGCGCGAGGGAGGTCTCGAGTTCTGATGGCAAGTCGCGTCGGTACGGATGCACACGGGCGAGAGCTCCACGAGCGCGTCGTCGAGATCAATCGCGTCGCTAAGGTCGTCAAGGGCGGCCGCCGCTTCTCCTTCACCGCGCTGGTCGTGGTCGGGGATGAGATCGAGCAGGTCGGCGTTGGCTATGGCAAGGCGAACGAGGTGCCAATGGCGATCCAGAAGGCGATCGAGGATGCCAAGAAGAATCTCTTCACGGTGCCGCGCCATCACACCACCATCACCCACCAGATCACAGGCGTCTATGGCGCCGGTCGCGTGCTGCTCAAGCCTGCCTCGCAGGGTACGGGCGTGATCGCCGGTGCCGGCGTGCGTGCAGTGCTCGAGCTCGCAGGGATCAAGGATGTGCTCGCCAAGTCGCTGGGCACGTCGACGCCGATCAATCTCTGCCGTGCGGCCGAGAACGGTCTGCGCAGCCTTCGTCGTCCAGAAGACGTCGCGGCACTGCGTGGCAAGTCGGTGCACGAGATCCTTCCGCAGCGCGCTAAGAAGTCTGAGACGAAGCCCGACACGAATGCTGCACCTGTTGTCGCTGCTGCATCGGAAGAGGTATCGGCGTGAGCTTGAAGGTCACCCAAGTTAAGTCGACGATCGGCGTTCAGCAGGAGCATCGCGGCACGTTGCGCGCGCTCGGTCTGCGCCGCATTGGCATGTCGCGCGTCCATACGGACTCCGCGTCGTTGCAGGGCATGCTGCATCAGGTGTCGTATCTTGTGAAGGTCGAAGAGGTAGATGCCAAATGACCGAACTCATTACACTCAGCAATCTGAGCCCCGCACCGGGTTCCACGAAGGCGCGCAAGCGCATCGGTCGTGGCAATGGCAGCGGCACGGGCAAGACCTCTGGCCGTGGCCAGAAGGGTCAGAAGTCGCGTTCCGGCTCCCACAGCATGCGACCTGGCTTCGAGGGCGGGCAGATGCCGCTCTACATGCGCACCGGCAAGCTCCGCGGCCCGCACATGAAGAAGTCGATGCCGATGGGTCCCTTCCGCACGCAGACCGAGATCGTCAACATCGGTGATGTGGCCGAGAAGTTCCCTGCTGGCACCGTGGTGACGCCTGAGATGTTGGTTGCCTGTGGACTCCTGAGTCGCATCAAGCATCCGCTGAAGGTTTTGGGCGAGGGCGATATCGCACACGCTCTGACGATTCACGCTCACGGCTTTTCCGCCTCTGCTAAGGCCAAGATCGAGGCTGCTGGCGGTACCGCTGCTGTCATCGAGCGCGCCCCAGCGGACGGATCTGACGCGTAGGCAGCGAGGATGCTGACCGCAGTTCTCAACTCGTTCCGGGTTCCGGAACTCCGCAATCGCCTCTTGTTTACAGCAGCGCTGCTGTTGCTCTACCGCGCTGGTTCGTGGCTGCCAACGCCAGGTGTCAACACCGCCGAGATCCAGAATCTCTTTAGCGGTGGTGCCGGTTCGACGATTCTCGGCTACCTCAACATGTTCTCGGGTCAGGCGCTGCAGAACCTCTCGTTCTTCGCGCTCGGCATCATGCCGTACATCACGGCGTCGATCATCATGCAGTTGATGACGGTCGTCCTCCCGCAGTTGGAGGCGTTGCAGAAAGAGGGCGAGGCCGGTCAGAAGCGCATCACGCAGTACACGCGCTATCTCACCGTCATCCTGGCCTTCTTGCAGTCGATCGGCTACGTGATCTTGTTCCACAACGGCTCGGTGATCGGCGGCTCAAACTCGCTGACGAGCCTGACGCCACGCTCGTTCATCCTGATCGTCGTGACGCTGACTGCGGGTACGACCATCCTGATGTGGATGGGCGAGTTGATCACGCAGCGCGGTATCGGCAATGGCCAGTCACTGCTGATCTTCGCCTCGATTCTCGTCTCGCTGCCCGTCGGCGTGCGGGCGTGGGCCTCCTCGGGGACCTTCCAGAAGCTGTCCTTGCCGATCATCATCCTCGCCGTCGTGGTCGCGGTCGTCTACGTCAATGAGGGGCAGCGCCGGATCCCGATCCAGTACGCCAAACGCATGGTTGGCCGCCGCATGACCCAAGGCGGATCCACCTATATGCCGCTGCGCGTCAATATGGCGGGCGTGATCCCAGTCATCTTTGCCGTCGCGGTGATGTTCCTGCCGCCAACGATCGGTCAGCTCGTGCCGTCGCTTAGCTTCCTTGCGGATTGGTTCCAGCCGTCAAGTTGGGCTGCAATCATCTTCGAGTTTCTGCTGATCGTGATGTTCTCGTTCTTCTACACGGCCGTGCAGTTCAACCCGGTTGAGCAGGCCGAGAACCTAAAGAAGTACGGTGGCTTCATTCCGGGCGTGCGGCCAGGTCGACCGACGGCGCAGTACCTCGATCGCGTGATGACGCGCCTGACGTTGCCTGGGTCGCTGTTCCTCGGCTCGATTGCGGTCCTGCCGACGATCTTCATTAAGTACGGTGGTTTCTCGCAGGCCGTGGGGCAGGCGCTCGGTGGTACATCAATCCTGATCATCGTTGGCGTCGCGCTTGACACCATGCGGCAGATGGAATCGCAGGTCATGATGCGCCACTACGACGGCTTCCTGAAGTAGCAGTGCCCGGCGCGTATCTCATCTTCGGCCCGCCCGGAGCGGGCAAGGGCACGCAAGCCCCGCGCCTCGCTGCGCGGCTCGCAGTGCCGCACATCGCGACCGGAGACATGCTGCGCGCCCACGTCAAGGACAACACTCCCCTCGGCATCGAAGCCAAGGGGTATATGGAGGCGGGCGAGCTCGTCCCCGACGATCTCGTCGTGCGGATGCTCGGTGAGCGCATCGCCGAGCCGGATGCTGCGGGTGGTTTTTTGCTCGATGGGTTCCCACGCACCGTGCCCCAGGCAGTTGCGCTCGACGAGATGCTGGCCAAGCGCGGACGACCGCTCGACTGCGTGCTCGTGCTCGATGTCTCCGAGGAGGAGGTCGTGCGTCGCATCTCTGGCCGTCTCGTCGCCAAGAACGGCCGCATCTACCACGAGCTCTACGACCCGCCCACGGTGCCAGGCGTCGATGACGACGAGGGTCTCCCGCTGGAGCGACGCCCCGACGATGCGGCCGACGTCGTGCGCAATCGCTATCGCAACGTCTACCTCGCGCAGACGCTGCCCGTCCGCGGGCACTATCAGCAGGTCGGCGTGCGCGAGGTCCTGATCGACGGCATGGGTACCACCGACGACGTCGCCGCACGGCTCGACGCGGCTCTGCCTGCGTGATTCACCGCAAGTCGCCCAACGACCTCGACCGGATGGCGGCGGCTGGCGCGATCGTCGCAGAGACGCTTGGCTTGCTCGCTGAGAGCGCGCGGCCCGGTATGTCGACGCTGGATCTCGACGAGATTGCCGAACGCCATATCCGCGCTGCCGGTGGCGTGCCGACGTTCAAGGGCTATCACGGTTTTCCCGGTTCGATCTGTGCCTCGCCGAACGACATGATTGTGCATGGCATTCCGAGCGATGCGGTTGTGCTCGTGGAGGGCGACATTCTGTCGATCGACGTCGGTGTGACGCGCCAGGGCTTCGTTGGCGATTCCGCCGTGACGATCATGATCGGCGAGGTGCCCGAGGCAACCAAGGCGCTGCTCCGGACCTGCCAGGCATCGCTCGCGGCGGCGGTCGAGGTCAGCCAGGTTGGTGGGCGTGTCGGCGACATTGGGCATGCCGTGCAGGGCGTGGTGGAGGCGGCTGGCTTTGCCGTCGTGCGCGACCTCGTTGGGCATGGCGTTGGTCGTTCGATGCACGAAGACCCGCAGGTCCGCAATTACGGCGATGCTGGCACGGGACCCGAACTTAAAACGGGCATGACGCTGGCGATTGAGCCAATGATCACGGCCGGAGCGTACGACATCGTCGTGGCTGAGGACGGTTGGTCGATTTTTACGACAGATCAGTCGCTTGCAGCCCATTTTGAGCACACGGTGGCGATTACCGATGACGGCCCGCGGGTCCTCACATTGGCTCAAGGAACCTCAATTGTGGACGCCGAGATCTAATGTGCCTGACGCATCAGCTTTCAGGGTTCTGCTACCGTGCGCTTCCGCGCTCGGAGTGTGTCTCGCGACACGCCCTGCGCAGTCCATTTACCGATCTAGATCACCCGAGGGTTTCATGAAGGTGCGTCCCAGCGTTAAGCCGATGTGTGACAAATGCCGAGTGATTCGGCGTTCTGGCGTGGTGCACGTAATTTGCCCGAATCCTCGTCATAAGCAGCGTCAGGGGTAGTCATGGCACGTATCGCTGGAGTCAACATCCCCCGGGAAAAGCGCGTCGAGATTGGGCTGACGTACATCTACGGCATCGGCCGCTCGACCGCGCAGTCCGTCTGTAAGGAACTCGGTATCGGCTCGGAGCAGAAGGTTCGCGATCTGACCGACGAAGAGGTCGCCCGCATTCGTGCGTACATCGACTCCAACGTCCAAGTCGAAGGCGACCTGCGCCGCGAGCGCTCCGCAAACATCAAGCGCCTGATGGAGATTGGCTGCTACCGCGGTGTTCGTCACCGTCGCGGCCTGCCCGTTCACGGTCAGCGCACCAAGACCAACGCACGTACCCGGAAAGGCCCGAAGAAGACCGTCGGGCGCAGCCGTAAGGCCTAAGGAAAGGATCGACCCGCTTCATGGCTCCTCCCCGAAAACCCGGTGGTACTCGCGGTCGCACGCGTCGCAAGGTGCGCAAGAATATCGCAATTGGCCAGGCCCACATCAAGACGTCGTTCAACAACACGATCGTCGCTCTGACCGACCGCGAAGGCAACGTCCTCGCGTGGAAGAGTGCTGGCGCCGCTGGATTCAAGGGTTCGCGCAAGTCGACGCCGTTCGCCGCTCAGGTGACCGCCGACCTGTGTGCGCGTGAGGGCATGGAGCACGGTCTCCAGAAGATCGAAGTGTTTCTGAAGGGTCCCGGCTCGGGTCGTGAGACCGCGATGCGTTCCCTTCAGGCCGCCGGACTCGAGATCATCGGTGTTCGCGACGTATCCCCGCAGGCCCACAACGGCTGCCGTGCCCGCAAACGGCGCCGGGTCTAAGGAGACTGTAGAAGATGGCTCGAGTTACCGATCCTAAGTGTCGTCAGTGCCGTCGTGAGGGCGTCAAGCTGTTCCTCAAGGGCGAGCGTTGTCTGACCGAGAAGTGCGCCGTTGAGCGCCGCTCCTATCCGCCGGGCCAGCATGGCCGCGGACGCATCAAGCAGTCTGAGTACTTGCTGCAGTTGCGCGAGAAGCAGAAGGCCCGCCGCTACTACGGCGTGCTGGAGAAGCAGTTCCGCAACTACTACGCGAAGGCTTCGCGTCGTCAGGGCATCACGGGTGAGGAGCTTTTGCGCCTCCTCGAGCTGCGCCTCGACAACGTCGTCTATCGCCTCGGTTTCGCCGCGTCGCGTGCGCAGGCTCGTCAGCTCGTGCGCCACGGCCACTTCCATGTCAACGGTCGTCGGGTCAACATCCCTTCGTACCAAGTTCGGACAGACGACATCGTTTCGTTGCGCCCCGGTGCAGCAGGCGAGGTCGCGGTCCGCAACGCGACAGACCTCACGGCGTCTGTAGCCAACTGGCTGCAGGCCGACCATGACAACCTCACGGGCAAGGTCGTGCGTATGCCTGACCGTGAGGAGATCGATACCCCTGTCCAAGAGCAGCTGATCGTGGAGCTGTACTCGAAGTGAGCACCCGCATGCTTGAATTCCAGATGCCACAGATCGTCCATGAAGAGGTCTCCGCTACTGAGGGAGTCTTCGTTGTGGAGCCCCTCGAGCGTGGCTTCGGCTACACGTTCGGCAACTCGCTTCGCCGCGTGTTGCTCTCCTCGTTGGAGGGCGTTGCTGTCACGAGCGTTCGCATCGAGGGCGCGCAGCACGAGTTCACGACGGTGCCGGGTGTCCGCGAGGACGTCACCGACATCATCCTGAACCTCAAGGGCCTGATCCTCACCATTGAGGGTGATGCTCCCGAGGTCGAGGCCGACATCGTCAAGTCCGGCCCTGGCGTCGTGACGGCTGCCGATATTGCGATTGCTGGTCCCGTTGAGATCCTCAACAAGGATCTTGTGATCTGCAACATCGCCGCCAAGTCGAAGCTCGAGATGTCGCTGACGATCGGTCGCGGCCGTGGCTACGTGCCCGCCTCCGAGAACAAGGACTTCGAGACGACGATCGGTGTCATCCCTGTCGACTCGATCTTCTCGCCCGTCCGCCGTGTCACGTACACGGTCGAGCCGGCGCGCGTTGGTTCGGACACGGACTTCGACAAGCTCACGCTGCACGTCAAGACGAACGGTGCGATTGATCCGAAGGACGCAGTCACGAAGGCTGCCGAAATTCTGATCCGTCAGCTCAACATCTTCGCCAACATGGACACGGCCGAGTTGGCCCGTAGCCTCGAGGTGAGCATGCCCGAGTACGACGTTGCTCCGACGAACGGGATGGAGCACATCCTGATTGAAGAGCTCGAGCTTGGCGTCCGCTCGTACAACTGCCTCAAGCGCGTTGGCATCGAGACGGTTGGCGACCTCGTTGCCAAGTCGGATCGTGACCTCGCCTCCATCCCGAACTTCGGTCGCAAGTCGATCGACGAGATTCGTGCGGCACTTGGTGCCCATGGTCTGCGGCTGCGCGGGGACGAGGGCTAACCATGCGACACGCACGCAAAGGCCGCGTCCTCGGGCGCGATTCCGCGCACCGCAAGGCGCTGTTTTCGAATCTGACTGGCTCGCTCGTCGAGCACGGTCGGATTACGACGACGCTCGCCAAGGCCAAGGAAGTGCGGCCGATCGCAGAGAAGATGGTCACGCTCGGTAAGCGTGGCGACTTGCACGCTCGCCGTCAGGCCAAGGCCTATCTGCGCAGCGGCGATGTCGTGCACGCGTTGTTTGCCGAGGTCGCACCGAAGTTCGCCGAGCGCCCGGGTGGCTACACCCGGATCGTCAAGCTTGGACCTCGCTCCGGGGATAACGCCGAGATGGCGATCCTCGAGTGGGTCGAGTGATCTAACGGACTGCGTGGGCGGTGGGTTTGAGCGATTCCACCCACATCACGTCCGGTACCGTCACGATTCCGCAGCCTGAGGGTTGGCAGGATCGGACTGTCCTGACGATCGTTGGACCGATGACGGAGGGCGCGCAACCGAACGTCGTGGTGACGCGCGAGACGCTCTGCAACAGCATGGGTCTCGGAGGGTTCTCGAGCGGCTGGGTGCAGAAGTTGGCGGACCAAATTCCCGTCCAAGAGTCGCGACCCGTCGAGCACATCGAAATTAGTGGCGCGCCTGGCCATCTACGCACGGTCGAGTGGGAGGCAGCCGGTCTGCGTCTACGCCAGCTCGTTGGGCTGACGACGATTGGTGGGTCGGGGTATGCGATCGTCTGCACCGTGCCGTCGGTGGCCTTCGAAGCGCTTGAGCCGCAGCTACGCGCAGTGATCGAGGGTACGCAGATCGACGCTGGCGCATCGACCGAGTCGTAGAGGCATAGCCGTGTTTGACCCGCAGAGTCAGCGCAACCTGATCGATCTGGGTATTCCCGAGACGACAAGGCGCTCGCGCGGGCTCAACGTCGTGGTGCTCCTGTTCGTGCGGGTGCTCGTTGGTGTGGCGGCATTGGTTGTCGGCGTCCTCAATGTGCGCGGACATGCGGTGGTGGCGCTGCACGCCGAGGAGTGGGGTCTGCCAGCGCCATCGCTGCTGACCTGGATCGGCGTGGTGCTGCTCGTGCTGTTTGGGCTGATGCTCACGCTCGGCGTGGCGAGTCGCCTGTCGGCATTCGTTGTGCTCGTGGTGGCACTCGTGATTGTGGCGACTGCTGGTCGCGTCGACGGTGGTGCACCACTGATCGGTGGTGCCTTGCTGGCAGTTGGCTGTCTGATCATCGTGGCGCGGGGCGGTGGTGCGGCCCAGCTCCTTGACCGCATCGATCCCATCCTGTGATCAATACGCGCCTGCAGGTCGCCTACGACGGCACGGGGTTCAATGGCTGGGCGCAGCAGCCCAACGCGCGCACGATCGAACGCGAGCTGACGCGCGCGATCGACCGCCTCCACGATGCCCGTGGCGACGTCGTGGTGGCTGGGCGCACCGATGCGGGGGTGCACGCGACAGGGCAGGTTGTCAGTGTCTTGCGGCAGGGTGGTCCGCCGACGGCTGCACTGCCGCGTGCGCTCAACGACATCTTGCCCACCGACATCGTGGTTACTGCTGCCGACGAGGTGCCGGCCGACTTTAGCGCCCGTTTCTCGGCGCGCAGCCGCTCGTATACGTACGACGTGCGGCTTGGTCAACTGCGCGACCCGCTGCAGTGTCGCCGCGAACTGCACGAGCCCCGCCAGTTGGACCGCGCGGTCCTCGACACGTTGGCGGCAACGATCGTTGGCGAGCACGACTTTCGTGCCTTCACACCGGCGGAGACCGAGCACAAGACGTTTACGCGTACCGTGCAGACGGCGCGGTGGGTCGATACAGAGTCGGGGATTCGCTTTGAGATTACGGCCAACGCGTTTCTACGCCACATGGTGCGCACGCTGGTGGGCACGATGATCGTGACGGCGCGCGGCGACAGGGGCAATGCTCCAGAGCTGTTTCCTGCCCTGCTGACGGGCTCGCTGCGGTCGGAGGCGGGCTGGACGGCACCTGCCCACGCACTCTGCCTCGTGCACGTGGACTACGTCAGCGGCACGGGCTCCGACCCGCGTCGCTTGAGAGGCGGCTAGACGTACCAGAAGGCGAGCGCCGCGATCACGTAGATCGCGATCAGCTCGGCACCCTCAAGCCACGTCGCATTGCCGTTGGTGGCGATGAAGGCGGCGAGGATCGCCGCGGCAATCAGCACCGCCATTTCGAGTGCACCAAACGAGAGCGTCAACTCGTGACCAAAGATGAAGCCCGCGGCAACGGCGACGGCCGTCACCGCTAGAGCGACCTGGAGGGCCGAGTTGAAGGCGATGCCCATCGCGAAGTCGAGGTCGCCTTTGGCGGCAATCTTGATAGCGGCAAAATGCTCGGCGATATTGCCGACGAGTGGCACGATGATCAGGCCGACGAACACTGCCGAGATGCCCGTGGCCTTGATCGTTGGCTCGATCGCTGTGACGAGAAATTCGGATAAGAGGCCGGTGACCGCGGCGGATGCGACCAGCACGATGATCGATAAGCGTGGAGACCAGTGTGCGTTCCCTTTGGCGGCGGCCGATTCGTCGGGGGAACGGAAGGCGTGCAAGAGGTACAGGCCGTACAACACGGCCATCACGATCGCCACCCCGTGTGAGATGCTGACTGCGCCGCTCGTCTCGGCGGGCAAGACGATCGTAAACAGCGTCGGCAAGGCGAGTGCAGCAGTCGCCAAGAGCAGCATCGTGCCGTTGACGCCGCTGATCACGGCATTAAAGCTCTGGCGGCCATGGCGAATGCCAGAGACGAGCAGCGAAGCGCCGAGGATCAGCAGGATGTTGCCCATCACCGAGCCAATAATCGAGTAGCGCGCGACGTCAATTAGTTCGCCTCCTTGGCGAATCGCGAGCACGACGATGATCAGTTCGGCGGCATTGCCGAAGGTCGCGTTGAGTAGGGCGGAGATCCGCGGGCCGGATGCCTCACCGGCCTGCTCCGTCGCGACGCCGAGGATGTGCGCCATGCCCGCCACGGCAAGTCCCGCCACGACAAAGATCAGCACCGAGTTGGCATGCGTAACCTCGAGCCCAATTGCCGCCACCGCGACGAGGCCAATCAGGCTGAACTGCACGCGCTCAGAGCGAGTGAAACCACTCATAGTTTCTCCTGCACTCACGCGGGCAGCATAGGGGGACAGGTAACCTGCATGGCGCATGCGCGTGCTCCTGACGAACGACGACGGCATCGAATCGCCGGGGCTCCACGCGATCGCACGCGCACTGAGTACGGTCGCGGAGGTGCTGGTCGTTGCGCCCGCGACGAATCAGAGCGCGGTTGCTCGTGGCATTACGATCCGTGGCACGCTCGAGGTAGAGGAGCGCGAGGTGCCGGGTGCGGCGCAGGCGTTTGCTGTCGGCGGCACGCCGGTCGACTGTGTGCGCTTTGCTGAGGCGCGCGAGCCCGGCTCATCCTTCGATCTTGTCGTTGCGGGTGCCAACCTTGGGCTCAACCTTGGCGATGACGTCACCTACTCGGGCACCGTCGCCGCGGCGATGGAGGGGATCCTGCTCGGCTACCCGGGGCTCGCGATCTCGCAGCAGTCGACCGGTGGCGAGCTGCATCACACGCGCGATGGCGACTACGAGTTTGCGACGGCCGAGCGGATTGTGCCTCGCCTTGCCACGCTGCTTGCTGCGGGCACGTTTGGCAAGGACATGCTCGTCAATCTCAACTGTCCGACCGGCCCACCGCAGGGCCTACGCGTCTGCAAGCTTGGCCGTCGGATCTGGGCCGACCAGATCGAACTCGCCGAGGAACGTGGCGGCAAGCAGCGCTTTCGTCTCTACGCAGGCGACGCGGACTATCACCGTGCGCCGGGGACAGACTTTGAGGCGATCGCAGATGGCCACGTCGCGATCACGGCGCTGCATGTCGACTGGGAGCACCCCGCGAGCGCGACGCTCGTGACGGGCCTCGAGGGTCTGCTCGACTAGTCCTCGTCGACCCACGCCGTCGGCGTCGACGACTGCTCCTCGAGGACGAGTTCGCGGTGAGTGGGTGGTTCGGGGTCGTCGTGGTCCGCGCCTTCGAACTGGTGCTCTCTGAGCAAGACCTGGGCCACGCGTAGTCGGTCGATCGCGGCGGGGGCAGCGGCGCCACGCAACTCGCCGGCGGCGAGCCATTCGATCACCTCTTCGAGCAGGTCGCAGGCGGCAATCAGTGAGCCGGCTGGGGAGGCCTCTAGACCAGCGGCTTTGTCGGCGAGGGCAGCGGCGAGGTCGTCGCCGTCTCGGCGCAACACGTCTCCGCGCCGTGTCTTCCAGCGCGCGCCCGTGACGGGCACGGCGAGCAGGCGCGCTGCCTGGATCTGGGCGGCGGCCAGGCGCGCCTGGGGGCCGTGGAGGCGTCCCTCACGCAGCAGGCGCTCGCAACCCAAGATCAGTAGGAGGCCGAACGCGGTCCGGCGACGCCCATGCTCGATTAGCGGCGATGGTGCAGACCAATAGATCTGGCGCTGCAGCGAAGTAAGCGACGAGGAGGGCATCAGAGAATGGTAGAGCGATCTACCAGCCTTTTTCGCGACAGGCGCGCCCACGGACGGGCGCGATACCGTTTCGCCTGTGCACACGCTTCGCTGGCCCGTGGTTCTGTTCGATCTTGATGGCACGGTGCTCGATACCGTCGAGCTGATCCGCGCCTCGCACGAGCACGCGCTGCGCGAGGTATTGGGCGTAACGATGACCGACGAAGAATTGATGGCCGGGATCGGTATACCGCTGCTCGAGCAGATGGAGCAGTTCAGTGCCGACAACGCCGACGAGCTCTTCCACACCTACCGCACGTGGAACCACGCCAACACGGCTCGCCTGATCCAACGCTACGACGGCATGGACGAGCTGATTCTCGAGCTCGAACGCGAAGGCGCCCGCCTCGGTATCGTCACGTCTAAGATGCTGGACGCTGTGGACCTTGCCTGGAAGGCACTGCCGCCGCCAATCGTCTGGGACGTGGTGATCACGATCGAAGACTCCACGCGACACAAGCCGCACCCAGAGCCGCTGCAGGTCGCGATGGAACGGCTCGGAGCAACACCAGCCGAGACGGTCTACATCGGCGACTCGCCGTTTGATCTGCAGGCCGCACACGCAGCCGGGTGCGATGCGATTGGCGTCACCTGGGGCGTCTTCGACCGCGACGCCCTGGCCGCCGAGAGTCCGCTCGAGATCGTCGACGATCCCGCCGAGCTGCTACGAGTGTTGACGGTATGAGCGCCGCCCGCGCCGCCGAACTCCGCACCCAGCTGCGGGCCTGGGATCGCGCGTACTACCTCGACGACGCCCCCGTGGTTGACGACACCACCTACGACGCGGCGTTGCGCGAACTGCGTGCGCTCGAAGCCGCGCAGCCAGAACTGATCGAGCCCGATTCGCCCACCCAGCGCGTCGCGGGCGGCGTCTCCGGCGGCTTTAGCGAAGTGCGTCATCTGCTGCCGATGTTGTCGCTGGCCAACGCGCGCGACGACGACGAGCTGATCGCCTGGGATGTCCGCCTGCAGAAGCTGCTGGGCGAGACCGGCGAGGCAGAAGAGCCGGCCTTCGTGGTGGAGCCAAAGATCGATGGCCTGGCGCTGTCGTTGGTCTATCGGGACGGCCTGCTTGAACGTGCGGTGACGCGTGGCAACGGCGAGGCGGGCGAGGACGTGACGGCGAACGTCCGCACGATTCGGGCAATCCCGCTCTCGATCGACGATCCCAAACCGCCCGCGCTAATCGAGGTACGCGGCGAGTGCTATATCCCGCTCGAGGCTTTCCGGCGACTCAACGAAGAGCGTCTCGACGCTGGTCTGCCGGTCTACATGAATCCGCGCAACACGGCGGCTGGGTCGCTACGGCAGCTCGATTCCGCGATCACGGCCGAGCGCCCACTGTCGTTTTGGAGTTATGCGATCGGTGCGCTGGAAGGGATCGCGTTCGCGTCGCAGTCCGAGGCGCTGGCGTGGCTCAGCAAACGCGGCTTTCCGGTCAATCCCCGCATCCAGCGGATGGTTGGGATCGAGGCGGTTCGCGAGGCGTGCCATGCAATCGAGCGCGACCGCGAGAGCCTGGACTACGACATTGATGGCGCGGTCGTCAAGGTCGACGATCTTGCTCTGCAGGCGACGCTGGGTGCGGTCGGTCGCGATCCGCGCTGGGCGATCGCGTTCAAGTTTCCGCCCACGACGCGCACCACGAAACTGCTCGGCATCGAGATCAATGTGGGACGCACGGGCGCACTCAACCCGTTTGCCGAGCTCGAGCCCGTCGAGGTCGGTGGCGTTGTCGTGAGGCATGCGACGTTGCACAACGAAGAGGACATCAACCGCAAGGACATTCGCGTCGGCGATACCGTGATCGTGCAGCGGGCCGGCGACGTGATCCCGCAGGTGATTGGTCCCGTGCTCGAAGACCGCACGGGGGTGGAGCAGGTGTTCCGCATGCCGGACAACTGCCCAGCCTGTGGCGAGCCCGTCGTCAAGAACGAAGAGGACGCCAAGCACTTCTGTGTTAACCCGCGCTGTCCGAGCCGCGACATCGAGGGCATCAAGCACTTTGTCGCTCGCAGCGCGATGGATATCGATGGCGTGGGGGAGAAGCTAATCGAGCGGCTCTACGAACTCGAGCTGGTGCGCCGCTCGAGTGACCTGTACGCGCTGACGGTCGCTGATCTGTTGCCGCTTGAGGGCTTTCAGGAGACCTCGGCGCGTAACACCGTCGAGGCGATCGCCGCCTCGCGGGCGCGCCCATTTGGCAACGTGCTGTTCGGCCTTGGGATCCCGCACGTCGGGTTGGTGACGGCCCAGGCCATCACGCGCGCCTTCGGTTCGATGGAACGCCTGGTCGAGGCCGGGGCGGAGGAGATCGCCGAGGTCGATGGCGTCGGCATGGTGATCGCAGAGGCCGTCGCCGCCTGGTGTGCGGATCCAGAACGGCAGGCCGAGGTCGCGGCGCTCGCCGCTGCGGGAGTGACGCTGACGCTCAGTGCGGACGAGTTGCCGGTCGAGGGTCCGTTGACAGGGATGACCTTCGTGGTGACGGGCACCCTGGCAGGGATGTCGCGCGACGAGGCGCACGCGGCAATCGAACGCTTGGGTGGTAAGACCACGAGTTCCGTCTCGAAGGCGACGTCGTATCTCGTGGCGGGCGAGAAGGCCGGCTCCAAGTTGGCCAAGGCGGAGCAGGCAGGCGTGCCAATCCTCGACGAGGCGGCCTTCCGCTCCCTCGTCGGCCTCTGACTGCTGACTGGTTCAGCTTCCTAATGGGGTCAGACCCTTTTAGGAAGTCGCTATCGGTGTCTTCTGCCGAG
>JAEMTW010000167.1 GCA_016462095.1 Thermoleophilia bacterium | reverse complement strand
GATCAACTTTGCTTTGGGGTCAGACCCTTATGCAAAGTCGGTCGTTATGCCAAATCGGTCAGTTATGCCAACTTTGCATAAGGGTCTGACCCCAAAGCAAAGTTGATCACCAGCTGCGCACTGGGCGTCAGCGGCGTCGGCCAGTCATCGGCCGAGAAAATCCCGAGGCCAATCACCTCTGGCAGCATCAGCCCAAACGGGCCGTCGGCACGGAGCCGAAAGACACCGGCCATTTCGGTCTCGTTCTCGAGCTCGGTCAGGAGCGTGCCGAGGTGCTCAGGCGGCGGACCGTGATAGCCCAACTCCTCGCCGAGCTCGCGCACTGCGGCCTCGGCGTACGTCTCTTCGCCATCGACATGTCCCGAGCAGGCGACATCCCACGAGCCCGGCGACGAGTCCTTGCGTAGCGATCGGCGCTGGAACAGCATGCCCTCCGACGTCTCGACGATGACACTGATTGAGCGGTGAATCAACGTCGCGTCGGCGTGACACTCGGCGCGCGTGCGATAGCCCAGCACATGGTCGTCTCGATCGACGACGCAGAAGATTTCGTCCTGCCGCTGCACGGGGGCCGGTTGCATGAGGCATATCGTATGACGCGATGGCCAAGGTCGTATCCGTTGTGGGCAATCGCCCCCAGTACGTCAAAGCCGCCCCGCTCTGCGTGGCGCTGGCCGCGCGTGCCACCGTCGTGGGTGTGGATACGGGCCAGCACTACGACCCCGAGCTCTCGCAGATCTTCTACGACGAGCTCGGCATCGCGCCACCCGAGCACCGCTTGGCGGTCGGCTCGGGTTCGCATGCCGAGATGACGGCACGCATCCTCGAACGCATCGAACCCGTGCTGATCGCCGAGGCGCCGGACTGGTGCGTCGTCTACGGCGACACCAACTCGACGCTGGCGGCCACGCTCGCAGCCGCCAAGCTCGGTATTCCGATCGCGCACGTTGAAGCGGGCCTGCGGTCGTTCGATCGCTCGATGCCCGAGGAAGTCAACCGGGTTGTCACAGACGGCCTCAGCAGCGCGCTCTTTTGCCCTTCACAGACAGGCGCCGATAATCTCGCGGCGGAGGGCATCGTCGATGGCGTCAGCATCGTCGGAGACGTGATGGCCGATGCCGCTCGGCTGTTTGGTCCGATCGCCGAGCGCTCCACGGCCGTCGCCGACCTCGGCCTCGAGCCCGGCGGCTACGCACTCGCCACGATCCACCGCGACGCCAATACGCGCCAGCCCGCACTCGGCCGCCTGGTGGCTGCCCTATCGGCGCTCGACTGCGACGTTGTCCTGCCGTTGCACCCGCGCACCGCGGCCGCGCTTGAACGTGAGGGCCTCGCCTTTGCCGGCCGCGTGCGCGTCGTTCCACCCGTCGGCTACCTCGAATTCACCGCTCTCCTGCGCGGCGCACGTCTGCTGTTGACCGATTCGGGTGGCGCGCAGAAAGAGGCGTACTTCCATGCGGTTCCGTGCGTGACGCTGCGCGATCGCACGGAGTGGGTCGAGACCGTCAGCGCTGGTGCAAACATGCTCGTCGGCGACGACGCAGCGGCGATTGCCGCAGCGGTCTCAGGCCCTCCGGCACCGGCCGCCTGGCCCGCGTTGTACGGCGATGGGCACGCAGCCGAACGCATCGCCAGCGCCCTGCTCGACTAGCGTTCAACGGGCTTTCTGACCCGCTGCCGCAGCAGCACGGGCTCCGCCAGCGGTACCATCTCCCTCGTGCAGCGCGATGTCGCAGTTGTCGGAGCCGGCTACGTCGGTCTTCCTCTCGCAGTTCGTCTCGCAGAAGCGGGGCGCACCGTGGTGTGCCTCGACCCAGACGTGAGCAAGATGGAGCGCCTCAATGCGGGCGATTCGTACATCGAAGACGTCGACTCTGCCGACCTCGCCCGCCTCGTCAGCGAAGGCAAGCTGGCCGGCACGACCGACGAGACCGAGCTGCGCGACGCCGACGCAATTTTGATCTGCGTGCCGACGCCGCTGTCCGAGCACCGCGAGCCCGACCTTGGCGCTGTCCGCTCGGCCACCGCCGCTGTTGCTCGCAACCTCCGCAAGGGCCACACCGTCGTGCTCGAATCGACCACCTACCCCGGCACGACGCGCGACGTGCTGCAGCCGATGCTCGAAGAGGGTGGCCTGCGCGCCGGCACCGACTTCTTCTTGGCGATGTCGCCCGAGCGCATCGATCCAGGCCGTACGGACTTCACCGTCCACACCACGCCAAAGGTGATGGGTGGCATTACGCCAGCCTGCGCCGAGCATGCCGCCGCCGTCTATCAGGGTGCTGTCGACACGATCGTTCGCGTCTCGTCGCCCGAGGCAGCCGAGCTGGCGAAACTGCTCGAAAACATCTTCCGCACCGTCAACATCGCCCTCGTCAACGAGCTCGCAATGCTCTGCGACAAGATGGGGCTTGATGTCTGGGAGGTCGTCGACGCGGCCGCCACGAAGCCGTTCGGCTTTATGCGCTTCGAGCCCGGCCCAGGTCTCGGCGGCCATTGCCTACCGATCGACCCGTTCTACCTGACGTGGAAGGCGCGTGAGCACGAGTTTTCGACCGAGTTCATCGAGCTGGCCGGCAAGGTCAATGGCAACATGCCGAGCTACTGCGTCGACCGTGTCGCGCGCGTCCTCAACGATGCCTCGAAGAGCGTCCGCGGTGCCAAGATTCTCGTGCTCGGTGTGGCCTACAAGAACGATGTTGGCGACATGCGCGAGTCGCCGGCGCTGCCGATCATCGAGCTGCTGCGCGAACGCGGCGCCGTGCTCAGTTATCACGATCCGCACGTCGCCTCGATGCCCGAGCTCGGCCTCGACTCAGTCGCACTCGATGCCGTGACGATCCAGCAGGCCGATGCCGTCGTGATCATCACCGGCCACAACGCTGTCGACTACGAGCTGGTCGTCACGGAAGCCAGCAGCGTCCTCGACCTGCGCAACGCAACCGGACGACGCGGGTTGGAGGGCGACAATGTCTCCCGCCTCTGAGACACCGATTCGCATTGGCATCATCGGCCTCGGCTACTGGGGTCCCAATATGGCCCGCGCCCTCGCCAGCACGCCTGGCTGCCAGCTCGCCTATGCCTGCGACCTCGACGAAGGCAACCGCGCCCGCCTCGAAGGCCGCTACCCCGGCACGGTCATCACCGATCGCTTCGATGACCTCTTGGAGGACGACACGCTCGATGCGATCGTCGTCGCGACGGGCGCACCGAGCCACCACGCAATCGGCATGCGCGTGCTCGAGGCCGGCAAGCACGCCCTGATCGAGACGCCCCTCGCCCTGACCGTCGCCGACGCCCGCGAGCTCGTTGCCACCGCCGCCGCGAAGGATCGCGTGCTGATGGTCGGCCACCTCTTGCGCTTCCACCCCGTCTTCGAGCGCCTCAACGAGCTTGCCCAGGGCGGCGCGCTCGGGCGCATGTTGTACCTCTATACGAATCGCCTCAACTTCGGCAAGGTGCGCGCCGACGAGAACGCCCTCTGGAGCCTCGCGCCCCACGACATCTCGCTCGCGCTGGCACTGGCCAACGAGCGACCCGTCGAGGTCTCGGCACGGGGCGAAGCGTTCCTCCGCGAAGGTGTCGAAGACGTCGTCTTCGGCTACCTGCACTTCCCCAGCGGCCTCGTCGCCCACCTCCACGTTTCGTGGCTCGATCCACACAAGAGCCGCAAACTGACGGTCGTTGGCTCCGAGGGCATGGCCGTCTTCGACGACACCGAGACCGACCGCAAGCTGACCGTGTATGAGAAGGCCTCGTCGCCGTCGCGCTTCGACACGTGGGGCGAGTTCCAAGCGCTGCGCACCGGCGACGTGCAGATTCCGCAGGTCTCGAACGCCGAGCCGTTGATCCAAGAGACGAAGGCGTTTGTTGAGGCGATCCGCAATGGTGCTGCGACCATCGCGTCGGGCGATGAGGGACTTGCTGTCGTCGAGGTGCTGACGGCGTTGCAGACATCCCTCGAACAGCACGGCGCACCCGTGAGGCTCGACAGCCAATGAGCGACGTCCATCCCAGCGCGATTGTCGAAGCCGGCGTCACGCTCGGCGAGGGCGTCGAGATTGGCCCCGGTGCGGTCGTCCGCAGCGGCACCGTGCTTGGCGACAACGTCACCATCGGCGAGTACGCGGTCCTCGGCAAACGACCGAAGCTCGGTCCTAAGTCGGTCGCCAAGGGCGGCGAGCTGTCCGGCCTCGTGGTCGGCGCTGGCTCGACGATCTCGACGCACGCCATCGTCTACGCCGGTACGACGCTCGGCGAGCGCGTCATCATCGGCGACCATGCCTTCGTCCGCGAGCGCTGCTCGATTGGCGCGCAGACGGTGATTGGCCGCGGCGTCACGGTCGAGAACGACACCACGATTGGTGAGGGCTGCCGGATCCAGTCGCAGTCGTACAT
>JAEMTW010000166.1 GCA_016462095.1 Thermoleophilia bacterium | reverse complement strand
GCGATCTGGTCGATCCCCTCCATCGTCTCGTCGTCACCGGCCCGAAACTGCTCGAGTAGGCCGGACAACACGAGTACGACAGCGAAGGTTTCGCCGGTCGTGCCTAGGTCGGCGTAGGCACCAGCGCGCAGTTCGAGATCAATAGCTCCGGTCTCGGGAAGCCGTGCTCGCCCGGCACTAATCGCGCCCTCCGCCAGATCGAGACCAACGAAGCGCCGGTCGGGGTGGCGCGACGACAGCCACGCTTCGAGGTAGCCCGCGTTGCAGCCGCACGACAAGACAGGACCAGGTGGAAGTTCGCGGAGCAAGGCATCGGCCCAGACGCCAAGCGTCAACACCTCAACCCAAACGCGCGCCAAGTCCACAGCAATCAGATCGCGCCATCCTCCCTCCGCAAGGGCCGCGGCAACCGCTCCTTCGCCCTCGGGGATCGGACGGTCGTAGCGACGACGAATCGCCTCGCGCCAGACCGGGTCTTCGCCACCACTCTCGGCCTCGCGTTCGAAGCGCAACCGATCGCCACGCAACGCGCGCAGCAAGACAGGATCGAGGTCCGACTCCGCTGCGAGTGGCCGAGCGCCCCAGACCGTACCGAGATAGTCAGCAAAGGCATCGACAGCTGCGAGTTCGATCTGCGGAGTCTTCATTTGCGATCCTCGGCAATTTGGCGACGAGCGATGGCCAAGCGTGCTGCCAGCGCTGGGTCGGTCTGTGCCCGCTCAACAATTGCCGCAGCAAGGCGCACAGCGGCCTCAGCGGGCGGCTCAGTCCCCGTCAGTGCGACCTCTGCAGCACCGGCCAACGAGCCGGCACCAGAGGCCGCAAGCAAGGCCTCGACTCGGGGGCTCAGCCTTGGCGGAACTCGGTCGCCCTGCGGGCGTGGACGCCGCGGCTCGACGGCGCCGCGCTCGCGGAGAATGCGACTGATCTGCACCTGGACGCTGCCGACCGACGCCAGCCCGTGCTGCCCAGCGAACTCGTGGGCAAACTCGCTCCACGGACGCGTATCGGTCTCTGGACGTGCATCGATCGCCGCGCGCAAGAGCGCGGCCGTCGAGGTTCGCTTCTTGGAAACACCGGTCATCGGGGAACTATCCCACGGGCGTGTCGCACCGTGTCGCGCAACCCTGGCCTCAGGAAGAAGTGACAGTCGGGAGCAAGAGTCGTTCGGCGACGGTGATCACGCGCTGGCGCACCTCGGCACCACTGATGTCGCTGTCCATTGCGAAGACTTGCAATGCCATCCCGTCGAGCACGCCTGAGAGCACATCCGCGATATCTTCGGGCGAGAGCGCCGGCGCGAATTCGCCCAACTGCTCACCCTCACGGATGGTCTCGGCAATCTGCTCGCGCCAACGCAGCATCGACCGATACGTCGTACCGCGCAGCTCCCGATCCTTGAGGGCGGCACCGGTGAAATCGAGCCACATGCGCCACGAATCGTGGCGCTCACCAATCCGAATACTGGTGTATGTGAGGAGCCCCTCCAGCCGAGACCAAGGCGTACCCTCACCGTTTTTGAGGATCTTGACCTGCTGATCAATAACGTCAATCCACTGCACGAGCGCCTCAGACAACATGCGGCTGCGCGTACCGAAATGGTGTTGCAGCGTGCCCACCGCAACCCCGGCCTCATCCGCCACATCTTGGAAGCGCGTACCGGCGTAGCCACGGCGCGCGATCACCCGCGTCGTCGCGGCGAGGAGGTCGGCACGACGCTCGGCCGACACCTCATTGGCTACCTGATCAACAGTGATCCGCGAATTCGGCATCTGGATAGCGTCGGGGGATTTCCCTGCAAAGTCAAACAATTTGCGCTAATTCGATGCTGAGTAGAACTTTTTTGGTGACCCCACTTGCTTGCAATCTGAGCGAACGCGATCATAATACGACGGTACGGGAGAGAGGGAGAGACAGTGGACGGACACATCGTGCTTGATGGCGTGACGAAGGCGTTTGGAGAAAACGTCGTCGTCAACAACATCGATCTCAGCATTGGCGAGGGCGAGTTTTTCTCGATGCTTGGTCCCTCCGGCTGCGGTAAGACAACGACGCTGCGCATGATCGCCGGCTTCGAGGTGCCAACCGAGGGGACAATCATCTTGACCGGCACCGACGTGACACGCGTGCCGCCAGCCAAGCGCAACGTCAACATGGTCTTCCAGGCCTACGCGCTCTTCCCCCACATGACGGTCCAAGAGAACGTCGAGTTTGGCCTGCGCATCAAGCGCGTCAAGCGCGACGAAGTGCGCGCCCGCACGGCAGAGGCCATCGAGTCGGTGCAGCTGGAGGGCTTCGAGGCCCGCAAGCCCGCCCAGCTCTCTGGCGGCCAGCAGCAGCGCGTCGCCCTCGCCCGCGCGCTCGTCAATCGCCCCGCCGCACTCCTGCTCGACGAGCCACTCGGCGCACTCGACATGAAGCTCCGCAAAGAGATGCAGCACGAGCTCAAGGCAATCCAGGTCCGCACGGGTACCACGTTCGTCTACGTGACGCACGACCAAGAAGAGGCCCTAACGATGTCCGACCGCATCGCGGTCATGAACGACGGCATCGTTGAGCAGTGCGCTGGGCCCCGCGAAATCTACGAGCACCCGAGCACCGCCTTCGTGGCGGGCTTCATCGGCACGTCGAACATCGTCAACCTGCGCGTCGACCGCTCGGTCGACGGTAACGCGGTGATGGACGTGTCCGAAGGCAACCGCATCGTGGCCAAGTCGGACACGAAGGTCGGGGAGTCGCTGCAGGTGACCGTCCGCCCCGAGAAGATCCACCTCGGAGCAGGCGGCCTCGGCGACGACGCCTCGATGGTCGGCGGTCGCATCTCGGACGTCGTCTATCTCGGCTCGATGACACAAATTATGGTCGACCTCGCCACAGGCGATTCGCTGACCGTCCATCGCCTCAACGACGAGGCGACGACGACGGAAGCCAAGGTCGGCGACACGGTCACCCTGCACTGGGCGGCCGCAAACAGCTTCGTGATCAAGGGCGTGCCCACGATCGCGGATAGAGAGGGAGACCCGGCGCTAGAAACGTCGGACAATCACAACGGGAGGCACAACACATGAAAGAGAACATGACTCGTAGGGGCTTCGTTGCTCTGACGGGCGCAACCAGCTTGGCCGCGTTCCTCGCTGCCTGCGGTGGCTCGAGCTCTGATTCGGGCTCGTCTGCTAGCGGCGACGCGCAGGCCGAAGGCATCGTGTCCGAAGAGGCCGCCGCTGGTGGCTCCTTCGACCCAGCCACCGAGCCTGGCGGCCCAATCGAGGTCTTCACTTGGGCCGGCTACGACGACAGCGAGAAGGAAGGCGCTCCGTGGATGTGGAGCCAGTACCAGGATGGCGAATACAACGCTGACTCGCCGCTCAAGTTCACGTTCCTTGAGGACGATGGACAGGCGCTCGCCAAGGTTGCCTCGGGCTACTCGCCAGACATCATTCACCCCTGCATCGCGTACGTCGTGCAGTGGAAGGAAGCCGGTCTGATCCAGCCGCTCGACATGGCTCTCTTGCCTGACTATGCCGGTATTCCTGAGGCAATTAGTGCTGGTGGCTTGGTCGACGGCGCGCAGTACATGGTGCCGTTCGACGTCGGTTTCTCCTGCCTGACGTACGACGCTGACGTGATCAATTTCGACAACGTTGGTGGCGAAGAGTCTTGGGAAGTCCTGCTCGACGACCGCTTCAAGGGTCGCATGGCACTCTTCTCTGACGACGTTGCAATCATCAAGATCGCTCACCTGATCAACGAGGGTGCCGTCGATCCGAACGTGCAGACGACGGAGCAGATCGCAGCAGCCAAGGAGACGGCCCTCAAGGTCAAGCCGAATCTGCGCAACTACTGGACGTCGCAGACCGACACGGTCAACGACTTCGTCAACGGCAACCTCGACGCCACCTACACGTGGCCTGACGGGTACTGGAAGATCAAGAACCACCCGAAGATGAAGGGCCGCAACATCAAGTACATGCAGCCGACACAGGGCCGCCTGGCCTGGGTCTGCGGCATGGTGCTGAGTGCAGCCACCAAGCAGCCTGGTCGTGCCACGATGGCAATGGCCGCTACCAACACGCCCGCCGCGGGTGCTGGACTGACCGATTACTTCCAGTACGCATCGGCACAGCAGAAGGGCGTGATGGACCTGATCAAGGACAAGGACCTGATCACGGCGTTCGAGATTGACAAGCCGGAGGCATGGTCTCCGCCGAACGCGTGGTTCGAGGCTCCGTTGCCGAACTACAAGGACTTCGTCAATGCCGGCCAAGAGGTTAAGGCCGCCTAAGCACCATCGAAGGGGGCCGGCACGACGCCGGCCCCCTTCAGGCGCAACTCGCATTCGCAATGGCAGCAATTTTCCCGCGATGGAATTGGCCGATTTTGAGGCTGTCTTCTGCAACGTACAGAATTCAG
>JAEMTW010000018.1 GCA_016462095.1 Thermoleophilia bacterium | reverse complement strand
GATGCTACTCGCACGACACTCGCACTAGTGCGCGAGCACGGATTCTGGACCCGCTAACCCGCCAGTAGACTTTGCGTATGACTTTTTCTCTGCGCATGTGCCTCGTTCTCGCCCTCACCACCGCAGGCACGATCGCCGCAGCGATGCCAGCCGTCTCGAGTGCTCGGCCGAAACCTGCTTCGCAACCGACCGCGTGCGCTTGGCCGGTTGAGAGCACGCCGACGAAGGCGAATGTTGCCTATCCCGATTCGAACGCGACGTATTGGACGACGCCATACCTCGCGCAGGCGGGGATGACGATCACGCTGACGGGAACCTTCCCCGTGACGCGTTTCTTCTCGTTCAACGTCTATAACAGCGCGGCTCAGGACTTCACGGTCAACGGCATCAGTTCGTCGCTGACGGACTATGAGATCGTGCCGACAGCCGGGACGCAGAACCCCTGGGTGACTGCCGGCGCGACGCCTGGTACCTACACCGTGACCCTGCAGAACGGTGTCACCTCCAGCATGACCAACGCGATCCCGTTGGCCCCAGCGACGCCCTCCACGCCACTCGTCGCGGGCATGCCGGCAAACACGGGCTTCGTGATCATGCGCGTCTACCTACCCGCAAACAACGACGCCAACGCGATGCCGCTCCCGACGATGACAATCGCGTACGCGGACGGCACCACGAAGACGCTCAAGCAGTGTGCCAATGCGCAGAAGACCCCGACCATGAAGAGCAAGATCTCGAAGGCCGTGATCGGGAAGTTCCTCTCGAAGGTGCTCGCAGGCAAGGTTGGCACGCCACCCGCAGCGACCGGCTCGTGCTCGAACTCGCTCGTGTTCTGCAAGGCCGGCGGTTCCACCACGCCGTTTCCGAACAGTGATTCTGGGTACGTCGCGGCGACCTACCAGCCAGCTGCCGGCTATGTGACGGTGATTCAGGCGAAGATGCCGACGAGCGCAACGAGTTATCAGAATGGTCCCGGGGTCTGGCCCGCAGCGGGTCTCGACCTGCGCTACTGGTCGTTCTGTAACTACGTCTACGCCGTGCCGTACCCCGTCGTCAAGGTTGGGTCGATTATGGGCTGCACAGCCGACCAGGACATGCCGCTCGTCAACGGCACAGCAACCGTCGTGCTCTCGTCCCTCAAGGATCGCCCAGCAGCCACAAAGGGCGCCAACGCGACAATTGGCTGGCTGCCAACATCGCGCTCGAACACCACCGCCAAAGAAGTCATCGCGATCCGCAACATGCTGGCCGCACCGACGTTTACCCAGTCGGTCATGAACGCGACCAACACGAACGAGGCGTCTGCGATTGCGGTGATGGGCGAGTACTACCCAACAGGCACCCAATGTAAGAAGGCCACGTTTGCCGCTGGTGGCGCAGCTGGATGCTTTGCAAACCCAGCCTCGCCGAGCTGACCAGACTTAGCAACGTGCCCGGCTTCGGTCGTCTCGGTTAGACGCTGACGCAGGTCGAACAGGCCGTCAACAAAGTCCGCTGCGCGATCCATGCCGCGGTTCCGTGCGATAGTCCTGACATGGGCGTAATCCCCGGAGCACTCTTTCCAAACGCAGATCGTGTGCGCAGCGTGCGCGACGCAATCGTGGCGCTCGCACCCACCGCGGGGACACCATTGACCGACGAACAGGCAATCACCATTGCCCAGCTGTTCGAAGGCGACGTTGGCCTCTTGATTTTTATGCGCGACCATCCCGGCCACTGGATCTGCCTATCGGGTAGCACGTTCGAAGCCGGCCCAACCGAGATCGCCTACGCCGTCTGGCACGATCGCCTCGTCGAGGCCGCAGACGAGCACCACGTCTTCTGGGCCACCCTGTCGGCGATGCCGCCGACGCACCATTAGGCGCACTCTCGCTAGACTCCGCAACGCCCTTCGGGGTGCCCGGCGCATTCGTCTAGGGGCCTAGGACGCCGCCCTCTCACGGCGGTAGCACGGGTTCGAATCCCGTATGCGCTATAGCTCGGTCGGATCCATGAAAGCGACGCTTCGTAACGACCTGCCACGCTGAATGATGTGAATCGAGACGACCTAGCCGACGGCACGACCGCGCGCGAACTGCTCGCGAACCCGATGGTCGCGCGATTGCTTGCCTCAGAATTGCTCGCCACGCTGTCGTTCGGCATCATCTCTGCAGCGCTCGGCTGGCAGGCGTATGCCCGCACGGGTGATCCGCTGACGCTCGGCATCATTGGCATCTGCGAGTTCGTACCCGCGCTCCTCCTCGCCTTGCCTGCGGGCCAACTTGCTGATCGGGTCGATCGTCGCTACGTGACGGCAGCTGGCAATGCTGCCACCGTCCTCTTTGTCTTCCTCCTCCTGCTCGATGCCTGGCGCGGGGATACTTCGGCCTGGCCGCTCTACGCGTTAGCTGCTGGGCTGGGCGGTGCACGCGCCTTTGCCGGTGCGGCGTTCAACCCGATGCTCGCTGCCGCCGTCACACCACGCGCGTTGCCGCGCACGATGGCGCTCTCGTCCTCGGCGTGGCAAAGCGGCATGATCGTCGGCCCGCTGCTTGGCGGCATCTTCCAGGCGCTCGGTGACGTGCCTCCCTATGCGGCGGCGATCGTCGTCGAAGTGCTGGGTGTGATTCTCGTGCTCAGCGTGACACGTCGGATCGGCACCGACCACAAGGTGCTCAATGCACTGCCGGCTCGGCTGTCAGATGCGACAGCCGGTCTGCGGCTGATCATCGCGACGCCCGCCCTGCTCGGCGCAATTAGCCTCGACCTGGTCGCGGTGCTGTTCGGTGGGGCCACTGCGCTCCTCCCTGTCGTAGCGAGCGACATTCTGGGTGTGGGTGAGGTCGGCTACGGCATCCTGCGAGCGGCACCGGGTGTCGGTGCGGTGCTGGTGGGCATCCTGCTCTCGGTCCGACCAATCCAACGCAAGATTGGTCCCGTTCTGCTCGTGATGGTCGGCATGTTTGGAGGCTTCACGATCATCTTTGGCCTCTCGGAGAGCTACTGGTTGAGCCTGCTCGCACTCGCGGGACTTGCCGCGGCAGACATGATCAGCGTCTTCATTCGCTCAACGCTCGGACCACTCCTGACCCCCGCCTCCCTGCGCGGTCGCGTGGGCGCCGCAGAACGCGTGTTTATCGGAGCCTCCAACGAGCTTGGGGCCTTCGAATCTGGTGTGATGGCTCGTCTCATCGGCACTGTTCCGGCAATCGTGCTGGGCGGCGTGGCCTCGATTGGTATCGCAGCACTGTGGGCAATCTTCTTCCCCGCGCTCCGCAAGATTGATCGTTTCGAAGACATCGAGCCAGCCGAAACAGACCTCCGCTGACGATCGTTCCATGGAGCCGCCAAACGGCTACACTTCCCGCCTATGGCAGGGATCGTCCTCGACCGCGTGGCAAAGGTGTACGACGGCAACGTGCGTGCCGTCGACTGCGTCGATCTGACCGTTAACGACGGCGAGTTCGTCGTCCTCGTCGGCCCTTCCGGGTGTGGCAAGTCGACGCTGCTACGCATGATTGCCGGCCTTGAGCACATTACCGAGGGCACGGTGCGCATCGGCGACAAAGACGTCACCAATGCTGCTCCCCGCGATCGCGATATCGCGATGGTCTTCCAGAACTACGCGCTCTACCCTCAGATGAAGGTGCGCGACAACCTCGCCTTCGGCCTCAGGCTCCGCAAGACTCCCAAGGCGGAGCGGGAGCAACGCGTTCTCGAGGTGGCGACGATCCTCGGGCTCGAAGAGTTGCTCGATCGCAAGCCCGGCCAGCTGTCTGGTGGTCAGCGTCAGCGCGTGGCGATGGGTCGAGCCATGGTTCGCGAGCCCGCCGTCTACCTGATGGACGAGCCACTCTCCAACCTCGATGCGAAGCTGCGCGTCTCGATGCGTGCCGAGCTCGCCCGCCTCCACGAACGACTGCGCACGACGACGGTCTACGTGACGCACGATCAGGTTGAGGCAATGACGCTCGGCGAACGGGTCGTCGTGCTGCGCGACGGTGTGATCCAGCAGGTTGCACCACCCAAAGAGCTGTACGACGCGCCCGCCAACCTCTTTGTCGCTGCGTTTATTGGTAGCCCGCAGATGAATCTGCTCGAGGCAACCGTGGAGGACGGTGCGATTACGAGCGCAGGCATGCGCATCCCGATTCGCGGCGACCGAGTCCCGGCTGGCCTCCAGCGCGTGATCCTCGGCATTCGCCCAACCGATGTTGCACTGACCGCCGCGAGTGACTCGCTGCCACAGCTACGTGGCACTGTCACCGTGTTCGAAGACCTCGGCGCAGAGGCGCACGCGATTATGCCCGTCGAGTCTCGACGCGTCTCCAGCGATGCCGCCGAGGCTGCAAGCGAGGCCAGCAGCGACGATGACGGCGCACTGATCGGCAACGATGACCGCACGCAGTTTGTTGCCAAGGTCGACTCGCGCTCGGGCGTCAGTGTCGGCTCCGAGCTTGTGCTTACGATCGACCCCGACCGGATCCACCTGTTTGATCCCGCGTCGGGTCTCGCGCTGGTCTAGTCCGTCGCGAAGATCGCGTGCTCGGGGAGCGATGCGGCAACCGCCGCAGTCGCATCGATGCCGAGGTGATCAAAGGCCCGCAATAGTGCGGCGGTAGCGGGCTCCCAGAGCATCTCGACCGGCTCTCCCCCTGGCACCTCTGCCAAGATCGCATCGCGCAGAATCCGGCTGGGATGGCGGAAGACGCCGCCCACAAAGACGAGGGGGAATGCGCCCGTGTACCCCACCTGCTCGGCGCAGACGCGAGCCTGACCACCCAAGACGGAGCCTTCGCGCAGCACGATCGCGCGCGCGGCGGCATCGCCAGCCTCCGCAGCATCCAAGACGTCGGGGCAGAACCAGCGACTGTCCGTTGAGGCGGCCCGGCCGCGTGCCGTCAGCCGATGCAAGAGATCGTCCGGATCAGCCGCGCCATAGCGCGCCAATGCGAGCGGCGTGAGCGCCGTTGGGGGCTCGAGACCAAGGTGTGCACGCTGGACAGATTGCAGGCCGAGGCGGCCGATCTCGCGCGCGCCCGAGGGCTCGGGCCAGAAGCCACGGTGATAGATGGTGCCATCCGTACCGAGCCCTGCAGCCGTGCCGCCGGTGCCGCACGAGACAACAACGCCAACACCATCGGGCGTGCCACAGCGAATCGCATTGACAGCATCGTTGAGCACGTGGACATCGCCACCAAGCACTCCACCGAGCGCCTCACGCAAGAGTGCAAAATCCTCGGGCCAATCAGCCCCAGCCAGGCCAAACACCGAGGACGTCGCCGCCGCCGGATTGCAACCGGCCAGCTCGCAGGCCGCATGGACCGCCGCCGTCAACTCGCCGACTGCACCGTCGGCACCCGCCGTGTCATGCACGTCGCTCGAGCCCGCGCGGCCCCAGCCGATAATCGCCCCATCCAAACGCGCAACGAGGGCTACCGTCTTGGTATTACCGCCGTCCGCCCCGAGGACGAAGCCGCCGTCCGTCATCGCACCGACGGTGGCACGAGACGCTCGGGCAAGTGCGCGCGATGCGCTGCCGCGAGCTCGGTGTAGATCGTCTCGGCCTTCTCGATCGTGCGCACCAGCGGGTTCGCAGCAAGCGCGCGGATGCCGGCCTTCCAATCGCCCTCCCAGGCGACCTTGCCCGCCAACGCCTGATACTCGGCCAGCGCCTCGACGAGTCCGCGCACGTCGCGCGACAGCGGCGGCGCCGGCAATGGATCGATCCAATCCTTGTTACAGCGACCGTAGATCTCGACCACGATGTCCTCGGCAAAGCCGGGCAGCATGCCGCCCTTGTTGGGGACATTGACTGGGTGGATCTCGTTCTTGTCGTTGAAGACCGCGTCCATCACATCGATTGCCAACTCGAGCTCGTGAATGCCACCACGCGAACGGTCGGGATCGAGCTGAGGATCGTCCGACTGCGCCTGCTCCTCATAGTGCTCCCAATAGCCGGGCGTCCACGAAAGGATGTCCTGTGCGCGCGTCGTGCCCTTGGCACGCAACTCGGCAACGACCTCGTCCTCGCAGTAGTAGTACTGAAAGTAGTGCGAAGGAATCGCATCGAACGTCGTCGCGATACGCAGACGCCGCAGCAGATCGGCATCCTGCGAAGGATCGTCCTTGCGGGCCTCCCACTCGCGGCGCAGGATCGGCATTGCATCCTCGCCCTGATACGACTGCTCAAAGGCCCACGAGGCGTGGTTGAGGCCAACCATCTTGGCATCGACGTCGTCGTAGACGTAGCCGAGATCGCGCATCAACTCGCGTGGATAGACAATCGGCCCCTCGCACAAGGCGACGAGCGGAATGTCCGAGTGCGTGGTCCACGCCTGGGCAACGAGGTTGACCGGGTTGGTGTAGTTGAAGACCTTGGCGTTTGGCGCGACGGCAGCGAGATCGGCCTCGACGCCCATCATCACGTTGACCGAACGCATCGCCATAAAGAACCCACCCGGACCCTGCGTCTCCTGGCCGATCACGCCGTGCTTGAGCGGAATCTGCTCGTCGAGGACGCGCGCCTCAAAACCACCTGGGCGGAAGCTCGAAAGCACCGCATCAACGCCTGCGAGCCCCGCGCGACGATCCGTCGTCGTCGTAAACGTCATGTCCAGACCACGCGCCTTCGCCATCTTCTCGGCCAGCGTCTTGACGAGATCGAGACGCGAGCCCGGCAGATCGATCAGCACGATCTCCGAACCAGCAAAATCGTCGCCCTGATGGATAAACGAGGCGACCGTGCCAACAGCACGCGTCGAGCCTCCACCGACATACGCCATGCGAATTGCGGCCATCGACTTACTCCTTAACTGCGCCAGCAGTGATGCCACGAATAAAGTGCCGTTGCAGAATCACATAGACGACAATCACCGGCATAGCCACGATAACGGCCGCGGCGGCGACCGCAGTCGGATCGCCCGCACGCGTCGCCGTCGCGAAGAAGCTCAGCCCCAGCGGCGCCGTCTGCTTGTCGGGATCTTGGATCATCACCAGCGCCAGCAAGAACTCGTTCCACGTATACATAAAGATCAAGGCACTCAAAGTCAGCAGCGCCGGTTTGGCCTGCGGCAACAAGACGCGAATCAGAATCGTGAACGTGCTCGCCCCATCCACGCGAGCCGCCTCAATCAGGCTCCGCGGCGTCGACCGGAAGAACGCCCGCATCCAGAAGGTCCCAAACGGCACCGACAAACCAATCTGCGGCAAGATCAGCGCCCAGTACGTATTCGTCAAACCAAACGACTGTAGGTCGTAGTAGAGCGGGATCACCGTCGCCTCGTACGGGAAGATCAGACCCAACAAGATCAACCCGAAAATGAGTGAGTCGCCCGGAAACCGCATCGTGCCGAAGGCGTATCCCGTCCCAATCGAAAGCACCACGGAGATCGTCGTCACCGCGACAGCGACCACGAAACTCGACCAGAGACCCGACGCGAAGTTTCCATCCGTCCACGCCTTCGCAAACGTGTCGAGCGAGAACGTCGTTGGCAGCGCGAAGCCTGTGATCTGATCGTCTTTCGTATGCATCGCGAGGCCAAGAATGCCCAGCACGGGATAGAGCGCAACGATCGAGAACAACCCGAGTACGACGTACGCGGTCCACTGGTCGCGACGCGTCGTCATGCGTGCTCCCCACGATCACCGATGCGCGTAATCACGAGCGCCACGGCGAAGATGATCAGCGTCAAGACCACGGCAATCGCACAGGCCATGCCGACGCGCCCGTACGAGAAGGCGTTGAGGACAACCAGCACGCTCGGCACGCGAGTCTCACCCCCAGGACCACCCTTGGTCGTGTTGTAGATCAGGTCGAACGAGCGCAACGCGGTGATCGTCGTCAACGTCAACACGACAGCGAGCTCGTTGCGAAGCTGAGGCAGCGTGACGACGCGCATCTCCTGCCAGACGCTTGCACCATCAACACGAGCCGCGTCGTAGAGCGATTGCGGAATTCGCTGCATGCCAGCCAAAAACAAGACGAAAGCGAGGCCGAAGGTAATCCACGAGCCAACGAAGCCAAGCGCCGGCAAGGCCGTGCCGAAATCGCCGAGCCACTGCCGATCCAAACCAAACGGCTCCAGTACCTCGTTGAGCGGCCCATCCGGCGCATAGATCCAGACAAAGGCCTGCGCAACCACAACCACTGCAACCGTCTGCGGGAGAAAAATCAGCGTACGAAACACCGTCAAACCACGCGGCTTAGCGCGCTGCAAGACGAGGATCAACAGCAGCGCAATCGCTACCGCCACACCCGAGTAGTAGATGATCAGCTTGATCGAATGAACAAACGAGCCGCGAATCTCCTCGTCCAACAACAATTCGCGGTAATTCGCGAGACCGATCCAGTGACCGATCGTGATGCCATCCCACTCGAAAAACGACAGCCAGACCGTGTGGATGAGCGGAAGAAACGTGAAGACGAGATAGAACAGGAGGGCGGGCAGTAGAAACAGAAACGCCACGTAGCGCGGCTCGCCCGGCGCGCGGCCGCGACGGTGGCGACCGCCCCGGGCAAGAAGCCCGGGGCGGCGCCGACCATCGCTGGTGGCGTTAGAACCCACGACCTACTTGAGCGTATCGTGGAACTTCTGCCAATCTGCCTGAATCGTCTTCGCGACGTCCTCAGGAGTGGCCTTACCGGCAGCGAGCTTCTGGAACTCGGCACCCATCGTGTCGTACATGCTTGGTGTCGACCAGTCGAGGAACAGCGTCAAACCGCCATCCTTGACCAGCGTCTGCCAACCAGTCGCAACCTGACCGAGGTACTCATCGCCCTCAGGCTGCGGAGCCGACTGCACGGCCGGAATCTGCACCTGGTCGTACATCAGCTGAGCAGAGCCCTCGCCGTTGATCAGGTGATTGATGAAGGCCGCACCGACGTCGGGGTACTTCGACTTCGACGAGATGTGCCACGGCAACGACGAGGAGCCAATTGCAATGTGCTTGCCACTGACACCAGGCGGACCGTCCATAAAGCCCGCATCGTCACCAAGACCCTCCTTGACAACACCTGCCTGCCAGTTGCCAGCCATCATGAAGGCACCCTGACCCTTGGCAAATGCTGCTGCAGCATCGTTCTCGCCCACAGCATTGTAGTTCTCGCCAAAGACACCGGCGTTGACCCAATCCTGCAGCTGCTTCAGAGCCGCGATGTTCTCGGCATTGTCGAACGTAGCGCCGTCCTTCTGGAAGACCCAGTCACGAATCGACTGCGCATCGGTCGAGCTAGCGCCCTGGAACATACCCCAGGCATGCACAATCGCATAACCGTCGAGGTTGCCCATTGCGACAACCGGCTCGTCGGCAGGCAGCGAGCCACGCAGCTTCAACACAGCTGCCTCGAACGCATCCCACGTCGTCAGCGATGCGGGATCGATACCAGCCTCAGCCAGCTTGGCCTTGTTGTAGAACACGCCGGTCGACTGGCCGAACTGGCCAACGCCGTAAACCGTGCCCTCACCAAACTTAGAACCATCATCGGCCCATTGGAACTGCTGGAACGTATCCGCTGTGTACCAGTCCTTCCAGCCCAGCGTCTCGAGCTGGTCCGTCAGCGGCAGGATCAGCTGCGACTTGACGAGCGCGCCGTCAATCTGCCAGCCCTGGTTGCCTTCAGCCACGTCTGGTGCGTCGTCGCTGGCCATCTGCAGCGGGATCACCTTGATGTAGTCCGAGAAGCCCTTGAAGTCGATCTCGATCGTGACGTTCGGGTACTTGGCCTCGAACTGCGCGGCGAGCTCTTCAATGACGGGCTTCGGACCAGGATCCTGGTTGTCTGCCGATGCCACCTTGAGCGTGATATCGCCGTACTTGGCGAACGGATTGTCTGCGTCAGCGGCACTGGTTTCGACGGTCGCAGCGGACTCAGCAGGAGCCGCATTCGTGTCGTTGCCTGGCGTACCACCGCACGCTGCGATGAAGGCGGCAAGCATTGCCACCATCAGCGCGAGTACTAGTTTCCTCATTCGTCTCTCCTCCATGGTGAAGACTTGTGGATCGCGCCAGTATAGGGCTCACGCGGACTCCTGCACAGCCGCAGTGCGTTCGAATGATGCTCAAACGCTCTGGTAGCCTCTCTCCGATGCAAAACACCGGACTGTGGCTTGATGTCTTGGAGATGCCAGAAGCGCTAAGTCGCACGCTCGATGCGGCTTCCGGCGTCGACGAGGCAGCGGCGATTCTGCGAGATCCTTCGGTGCGACGCGTGATCGCAACCGGCAATGGCGCGGCCTATTACGTCGCGTTTGCGCTTGCACTTGCCGCCCTCGAAAGTGGCGCAGGGCCCGAGCTCGTAGCGCTGCCTGCCGGAGTGGTTGCTGATCCGCGCTTCCAGTGGCGTGAAGGCGACCGACTGCTCGCCATCTCGTCGTCCGGCGAGTTTAAAGACGTCGTACACGCGATTGAGCAGGGCGCGCCTCGCCCAATCGTCGCCCTGACCGCCAACGCCTCCTCGACGCTCGCCGGCCTCGCCGATGCCGTCATCCTGCAGACCGTGCTGCACCAGCGCGCAATCACACACACGCAGGCCTTGGCTGGCGCGCTCGCCGTGGGCCTAATGCTGTGGAGCCGCGTGACGGGCATCGCCGAGCTCGACACGATCCCTCGCTCTGGCCCAGCCGCGCTTGAGGCCGCCATCGCTGCCGCACCCTCCTGGGCCAACGAGCAGCTGGGCACGCTGCCACTGCCCGTCGCCGCCGCCTCGTTTGGTGGGGGCCCCGCCTGGTCGTCGGCGCTCGAGACTGCGTTGCTACTCAAGGAGATCGCCCGAATCCCCGCCGAGGGTGCCGAGACACGAGAAGGCGCCACGAGTGTGATGTATGGCCTCAACCCGCAGCACCTCGTGTTTGCGCTCGCGACGAATGGTGATCCTGGTTTCGATGAGGCCGTGCGGATCTGCTCGGCGACAGGCGCAACCGTGCTGACGGTACCGGGCGCGACCAGCATCGATCGTCGCTTCTCCTTCGCACTGCACCTGCCCGCCACCTGCGCAGCCGTGGCTGTCTTAGCCGAACGAGCAGGGCACGACGTCGACGACCCCACGTGGACGGCTGCCTACTACGCTACGGCGCGCGACGAAAACACGGAGGACGCATGATTGGGATCGGCATCATCGGGCTCGGCAACGTCTTCGAGGGCCCCTATCGCACCGAGCTTGCACCCCTAATTCGCGACGGACACGTCAAGGTCCACGCTGTCTACGACCATGCGACCGAGAAGCGAGCCTTTGCGGCCGAGCAGTACGGCATCTCGGCCGACCTCACGAGCCCCGACGAGGTGATCGACCATCCCGACGTCGAGCTCGTCCTGATCCTCGCCGCAATGCCCGCTCACGGCGAACTCGCCGAGCAGGCACTCGCCGCCGGCAAACACATGCTGGTCGAAAAGCCAATGGCGACAGACCTCGGGACGGCTGCCCGCCTTGTCGAAGCCTCGAAGACGTCCCCCGGCCACCTCGTGCCCGCTCCCCACGTGATTCTCTCGCCGACCTTTCGCTCAATCCACGCCGATCTCGCTGCTGGCCGCATTGGGCGCCCGACGCTGGCGCGAGCGGTCTACGGCTGGTCTGGTCCCGACTGGGGCAAGTGGTTCTACCAGGCAGGCGGCGGCTCGCTGTTCGATCTTGGCGTCTACAACGTCGTCTCGCTCTGCGCCCTGCTCGGCTCCGCCAAACGCGTGACGGGCCTGGTCGGTACAGCGATCCCTGAGCGCATCGTCGAGGGCGAGCCGATGGCTGTTGCCGTCGATGACAACGCGCACGTCCTGATCGACTTTGGCAATGCCTGCTTCGCCGTTGTCACAACGGGCTTCACGATCCAGAAGTACCGCACACCCGCGATCGAGCTGTACGGCCTCGAAGGCACGATGCAGATGATGGGCGACGACTGGGCACCCGACGGCTATGAGGTTTGGGAGAACGCGACGGGCGCCTGGACTGTGCACCCCGAGACGAAGCCGTCGTGGCGTTGGACCGCGGGCCTCGCGCATCTCGTCGAGGCGATCCAAACCGATCGCGAGCCATTGATTCGTCCCGAACACGGCTATCACGCGCTCGAGATCATGCTCGCCGCGCAAGAGGCTGGTCGTACCGGCACAGCCGTCGACATCGCCAGCGCCTTCCCCGCCGTGTCCTACGAGGCATGGCCCGACGTTGCGCGTGATCGCCGAGCGCGCCATGATCCAGGTAGCGCATGACGAAATACAGCCCCTCTCCCCGCCCCACCTTCGACCGCCCCACGCTGATCTCGCGTGTTGGTGTGACGCGCCACGTCTGGGGCGATGCCGAGGCCGGTGAGGTCAACGATTGGATCTACGCCTCGACGGACAAGGTCCACTGCCTCGTCTTCGGCGTTGGGCCGGAGGGTTCATATCGCCACTCGTCCGAGTTTCGGACCGTCTTCGGTGCCGACGAGTACCTACACGTGCTTGAGGGCGAGATGATCCTGATCGACCCCGAACATGGCAACGTCGTGCACGTGCCCACCGGCCACGGCGCCTCGTTCGGGCCAAACACGTGGCAGCACGTCTATGCCCACGGTGGCCAACCGCTACGCGTGCTCGAGATGTTCGCCCCACCACCGTCGGCGGGCACGAGCGGCGCACACGCCCGCACCCGGCCATACCTCGAGCGCGAGGACTGGAAGTACCAGAACGATGCCGCGCTGGCTGGTGCAGAGACGCCGAGTGCATTCACGGTCCACGATGGCCGGTCGGCCCTGCTCCGCTATGAGCCCGGTGTCTTGACCGGCGTTGAGCTTGCGGCCGAGCATCTGACGGCTGGCTGGATTGAGATCTCTCCTGGCGGCATTTCCCAGCAACACGCGCATGGTGGCGATCTGGTCCTCTTCGCATTGACCGGCAAGACCTTCGTCCGCGCCAGCCACGACGACGGCGAAGTGGTCGCCGAGCTCGGCCCCGAAGATGTCATGTACGTGCCGGATGGCTCGACGTACGACATCCGCAACATCGGCAGCGAGACGTGTCGTCTTGTCTTTGGTGTCGCCCCGACTTTCTTGCCATGAGCATCGCGATCGGCATCGATGCGGGCGGCACGAAGCTCGCAGCCGGGCGCATCAACATCGACACGGGCAAGGTCTCTGACCGGCGCCTGATGGACACTCGTCGCAGCCGCGGTGGCGCCGCTGTCCTCGGCGACGTCGTTGGCTTGGCGCGTGGGCTCGGGCGGGACGTGATGGCGATTGGGATCGGTGTGCCAGAGATGGTCGATGCTCAGGGCACGATCCAGAGTGCGGCCAACTGGGACTGGCGCGATCTCGATCTCGCGCTCGCGTTCGAGGAACTGCCGCGCGTGCGCATCGTCTCTGACGTCTATGCCGCGGCGCTCGCCGAGGCGCGTCTCGGTGCCGGTCGCGAGCATTCGAGCTTTCTCTACGTCAGCGTTGGCACTGGAGTCTCCTCCACGCTTGTGTTGGATGGTCGCCCCTGGTCGGGTGCGGATGGACGCGCAATTCTGCTCGGGGCGCCACTGGTTGAGGACACTTCGAGCGGCACGGCGATTGCCACTGCGGCTGGCACGCGAACCGCCGAACTCGCCTTCCTCGATCCCGCACACGATGTGGTGATCGAAACTGCCGCGTTCGCGCTCGGACTCGAGATCGCGCGTCTCGTACACGCCACGGACCCTGGCCTGATCGTGCTCGGTGGTGGCCTCGGGCTCAACGAGCGCTACCGCGCGCTCGTCGAAGCTGCGGTCGGCGCCTCAATCGACCCAACCTATGCGAAGGCACCGCGCGTTGTGTCTGCCGCGCTTGGCGAAAACGTCGGCATCATTGGCGCGGCGCTCGCCGCGATTTAGATCGGCTACGAAAAGAGTTCGCGCGCGATCGTGTCCCACGCAGCCCCAACCGGTTCGCCTTCGGCGGCCGCGAGGATCTCGCCCGAACGCGTCACAACACGAGCCTGTACTTCCGCCTTAGACTCGACGCCCAATGCCGTCAGGATCGCCCCGACGTCGCCGTAGACCGTGATCGTGCGGGCGAGGATCGGCGGGTGAGCGATCGAGCTCGCCATGCCACCGTCGATCAGGCGCCGCATCGGCCGCCACTGGCGTCCCAGACACGGCACCTCGATTACGGCGCGCTTGGCGTCGGGCGGCAACTCGAGTGGCGAGGCCGGGATCGCGAGGTCGTAGACAGCGCGTCCAATCCAGCGATCGACCTGCTCTTGCTGGTGTTGCTTAAACGCGCACAAGACGAGCGTGCGTTCGGCCGGCAGGCCCGACGGCAGCCGTACCTCGCGACCGAGCAGTGAGCGGCCGACGAGTTCGGGAAAGCGAGGTATGGACACGATCTCATCCTACGTTCGCTGCAGGCGTAGAACGTGATCGTGGAGGAGGCGACATTCTGGGCCCGGGCCCAAAATGTCGCCTCTTGCTAACGACACAGGCGGCGCAGGCCGTTCATCGTCACGATGGAGACGACACTTTGGGCCCGGGCCCAGAATGTCGCTGGTTTCTAATGTGTACAAGGGTTGCGCGTCGACCGTTGGCTTAAACAGACTGTTTCCCCCGGCCGACCCCTTCTCACTGAGCATCTACGTCGACGGGATCGGGTTCTCAATCTAGCCGCAGCAGATGGGCTAGCGTGTGCGTGTGCTGATACTCGAGATTGCAACTCTGGTCGTCCTGATCGTCGCAGCTAAGCGCCTTCCACCACCGACCACTAGCGCCTCGCCACGCCTCCTCTCGGCGTTGGCAGCCGGCGCGTTGGGCAGTTTCGCCGTCGCGCTGTCGGCGATGATTATCGTCCGATCTGAGCTCGTGTTTGGCATCGCACTGCTGGTCGCTGGCTTGCTGGGCGCCTCCTTTCTGTGGCTTGTTCGCGGTGGCTTTGAGCCCGACGAAGAAGACGGCGACGAGCCACCGGTCGACCCTCCGAGCACAGACCCCGATGGAGCCCAGCGGCGCTTTCTTCGCAAGGTCGTACGACCTGTCTCGTCCCGAACGCCAAGCGGGCGTCGCTAGCGGCGCACCGAGCGGGAATCAGCTGTCGGTCGGCGGCGTGGAATCAGTATTAGAGGCGAGCGTGGCAGCGTTCTTTTCTGCCGTCTTCTCTGCTTTCTTCACAGCCCGCTTCTCGCCGACCTCAGAACGCGCTGAGGCCATCGCATTCGTGACGATCGCGCGACACCTTCTGCATCTGGACGATCAGCGAATCGACCCGGCCAAAAATGTTGATCCCAAAGGCCTGCAGTACCAGCACGACAACGCCAATACCCACGAGCCAGATCGCGGTGCGCAGGAGACGCCGCAGCCCCGATGCGGGCGCGTCAACCTGAAGGGGAACTGCGCTCACCCGGTGATCATCGCAGGCGCTACGGCGCTCTTTTCAGTCGCCGCGGCGTCACCACCGCCGACTCCCAGCAATACGAGGTGACACGACCGTGATCCCAGTGCGGCCTCGCGAGAAGCCCCACTGAGATCACGATCGCGCTACCGGACTAGGCTGGGTCGATCTCGCGAAGCGTGCCGTTCTCTACGTGGTAGACAAAGCCGCGAATCTTGTCGCGATGCGGCACGAACGGGCTGTTCTTGATGCGGACGATCGACTGGCGCACGTCGGCGTCGACATCGGGGAAGGCCTCAGCAGCCCACTCGGGGCGCTGTCCGGTCTCCTGCTCGATGCTCTGACGAAACTCATCGTCCTTGAACGTGAGCATGCCGCAGTCGGTGTGATGAATCAGCACAATCTCGCTGGTGCCGAGCAGGCGCTGGGAGATGGCAAGCGAGCGAATCGCATCTGCCGTGGCGACGCCACCCGCGTTGCGGATGACGTGCACGTCGCCTTCCTCGAGCCCGAGCACGCGCGCGGGGTCGAGACGAGCGTCCATGCACGCGAGCACCGCAGTCTTGCGTGCCGGCGGCATCGGTAGATCGCCTTTGCTGAACGCGGCGGCGTAGTTCTTGTTCGCTTCAAGAAACTCGTCTGTGACTGTCATTCTGAGACCCCTGTAGATTCGTATGCCTTATGGCAGGAATTAGAATGACATATCATGATGCGAATTACAAAGAGGCTCTGCTGCCCCGCACTCCACCCGCGAAAAAGTCCAGCAGAGAACGACAGCCTTCAACGCTGGCCCGACGGCACCAGCACCTCTAATTGAGTGTCCTAGAGCAGGCCGTCAGGGAAGTAAATCGCGAGCTCACGCTCGGCCGATTCGACCGAATCCGAGCCGTGGATGATGTTCTCACCCATCAGCAGAGCCAGATCGCCACGGATCGTGCCAGGAGCGGAATCGAGTGGGTTCGTCTTGCCCATCATGTCACGCACCGTCAAAACGGCACCCTCACCCTCCAGCGCCAAAGCCAAGATCGGACCAGATGTGATGAAGTCGACGAGCTCGCCAAAGAAGGGGCGCTCGGAGTGCTCGGCATAGTGCGTCTCAGCAGTGGCGCGATCGAGCTGGATCAGGCGCATGCCGCGGAAGCGGAAGCCGCGACGCTCGAAGCGACCGACGATCTCGGCCATCAGGTTGCGGCGAACCGCATCGGGCTTGAGCAGTACGAGCGTGGTCTCCATCGTTCCCCTACCAGTGAGTCTGCGGACCGCGGACGTCGCGACCACGGGTAATCATGCCGGTGGCGGGGGTGCCGAGGCGCAGTACGGGCAGACGCGCCAGGTTGGGTCGAGCGGTTTTTGGCAGGTAGAGCACGCCTTCTTGAGACGCCCCGAGCAGGCTGGACAGACGAGATAGTCCGCCTCAACATCGGCCTTGCAGTACGGACAGTGGTCTGCGCCGCCAAAGCGACGCTCCATCAGGCGAATCTCGAGCTCGCGCTCACGCACGTCAGCGAGATACTCGGGTGGGCGCAGAAACAGGTAGATAAAGGCGCCGACGAACGGAAACAGCAAGCCTGCCGCCACGGCCACGCCAATCAGAATCGGATCGGCCATCCGCCTGCGCGCATCCTTGTAGACCCAGAGCGCAAGCGCCAGCCAGAGCAGCACGATCAGCAGGAGCCCAAGTCGTACGCCCGCACGGAAGGCACCCGAGTTGTAGACATCGAGCACGGGCTGCAACGGATTGGTGGCTGCGAAGATGAACATCGGTTTGGCTGGAGTGTAGATTCGCTATGGGTGATGGAAGTCCTTAGTTGCACGATTGTTGCCAATCGTTCACCAGCGGCGATGAGGTGCGCCGCCCTGTAGCATCCACAACGTGATTGGAAAGCCCAGCGTCGTCCTGTTTGCCGTGCTGCTCCTGGTCGCGCTGATTGGCGCGGCCTACGCCATCGGCTATGTCGCCGGGCGCCTGATTAGCTAGCGGACACCACAACCGCGCGGATGTAGTGTCCGTCGGGCGGGCGATTCGCTGGGGCTGAGGGGACATGACAAACCGGGGTTTGTGGTGTCCCCCTCCAACGGCATCCATTGTTT
>JAEMTW010000165.1 GCA_016462095.1 Thermoleophilia bacterium | reverse complement strand
GTAAAGGCCGCTGCGGCGAATGTGACACCCCCCACTCGCTCCTGCTCGAGCGCATGCGACGAGACTTCCATCGCGCACCCAGAGTCACCAGCATCCACCATGCGGCGAAAATCACGGTGGAGATCGATCGCCTCTGTGGTCGTGCGCACCGCGGCCTCGCTCAGGCCACCAATCCGTCGTTCGATCGTCCCGAGTAGTCCAGCTTGCTGTCCTGCTGCAGTGAGAATCGCGTGCTGGAGATAGGCGGTGGTTGTCTTCCCGTTCGTTCCGGTTACCGCGAGCACGCGGAGTTGACGCGATGGGTGTCCGAAAAACGTGTCGGCGAGCGGTCCCATCTGCGTCCGTGTCGAAGCGACGACGACCTGTGGAACGGCGATCGGTAACTCACGCTCAACGATCAGAGCAACGGCACCAGCCGCGACGGCGGCCTCAGCGTGGTCGTGCCCATCCGTGGTGGCGCCTGGAGCGCAGAAGAACAATGTCCCGTCTGCGACTCGTCGCGAGTCGTACGCGAGGTCGACGACGTCAACTCCAGTAATTGGGAGCGTCGTACCCCGCGCTAGAACGGGACCGAGGAGGTCCGTGAGCAGCACTATGAAACAAATCCTAGTCCGCCTACCCCGCGGATTGCCAGTTCTGGTGTCCAGAGCAGTTCGACACCAGTCGCGGCCAGCACGACTACTCCGCTGCGGTGTCGGGGCGATCTTGCTGTACGCCGAGTGCGATCAGGGCTCGCTCGGTCAGTTTCGCGAACGCCGGTCCGGCAACTTCGCCACCGTAGTATTTCCCACCGCGCGGTTCGTCGACCATGATCAGCGTCAAGATCCGCGGATTCTTGACCGGCGCGAAGCCGACGAACCAGGCGAGGTAGCGGTGGTCGGAGTACGTGCCGTCCTTGTCGATCTTTTTCGTGGTACCCGTCTTGCCCGCCACGGAGTAGCCCGGGATCTGTGCCGCCGAGCCCGTTCCTTGATCCGAGACAACGCCCTCCAGCATGCGCGCGAGCGTGTTCGCCGCGCGCGATGGCATGACGCGTTGCTGCTGAAGCCCAACCGGACCTTGCCCGTCAATGCGTGTCACAAGGTGAGGCGTGGTTTGCAGGCCACCGTTGGCGATCGTGGCGTAGAGCTGAGCAATTTGGATTGGCGTTGCGGCGATGCCGTGCCCAATCGGAATGTTCAACGGCGACGTTCCCGACCAGTCCTTGTAGGCCGGCACGATACCCGCCACTTCGCCTGGCAGGTCGATGCCAGTTGGCGCGCCAAAGCCGAACCGATCGATCCATTGCGACAAGATGCTGTCGGGCCCACCCGACGTCGACAGGTGCTCGTAGGCAAGCTTGGCAACGCCAATATTGGAGGACATTCGCAGCGCCTCAGTCGCTGTCTTGACACCAGGGTCTGGGTGCGAATCGCGCAGGATCCCGTCGTACAACTGCCACTTCGAGCCGACCTCGACGGGAGTCGATGGCAAGATCCGCCCCGTTGCCAGCCCTGCTCCAAGCGTCACCGCTTTAAAGGTCGAACCGGGCTCATAGACGTCGGTGATCGCTCGTAGGCGGATCTGAGCCGCTGTCGCCTGGCGATAGTCACCTTCCGCGGGTGCGGGTGCGGATGCCATCGCGAGGATCTCGCCCGTCTTCGGATCCATCACGATGGCAGTCACGGCTTTCGCGCGGTACGCCGCACGCGTCTCCGCCGTCACCGCCTCGGCTTCGATCTGGACCTGACGGTCGAGCCCAGTGCTAATCGTGTGCCCTGGGCGCATCGCTTGCTGACTGATCACGTTGATGGCGTTGCCGGCCGGATCTTCACTCCGCACCTCGAGGCCGTTGGTGCCACGCAAGATCTTGTCGTATTGCAGCTCGAGGCCCGCGAGCCCCTTGCCCTCTAAATCCGTGACGCCAATAACCGGGGCGGCGATGGCACTCGGATAGACGCGTCGGTGTTCCGTCGTAAAGTCGAGTCCCTCGATGCCCATCGCCTGCACGCGCTTTGCGGCGGCGGCTGGTACCTGACGCGCGAGATCGACGTGCGTGGGTCCGCTCGTTTGGAGTCGCTGCATGATCGTATCGGGCGACTCGCCACTGGCCTCAGCGACCGCTGCCACGACCCGGGCAGGGTCGGTAATCATCGCCGTCGTAGCACCGATTGTGCTGGCCTGTTCCGTGAGCGCAAGGCGATACCCGTCACGGTCGAGGATCGCGCCACGAGGCGCGGCCGTGACGATTTCAACGCGATGCTGACCACTCGCACGCTTGGAGTACCAGCCACCGTCGACCACCTGCATCTGCACGGCACGTCCTAGGCAGATCACGAGAAACAGCGCAGCTGCTATGAGCATCCAGCGGATCCGTCGCTCCGGTGGGGGAATCGGGCGCTGGCGTGTCGAGCGACGCGGCGTTCGAGGGGGAGCAGAGCGCGTGGCCACGTTACGGAGTCTGCTGGTCCTTCGGAATTCTGATCGGGAGCGTTCGCATGGCCTGCGACGGCACCAGCACCATGCCGTAGGCGGCAGCGGCCCGCTCAACGCGACCATCTGCAAGCCGCTGTTCCGTTTCGGCCTGAATGTTTGCGGCGTCGTTCTGGGTGGCCTCAACCTGCGTACGCAACTCGCCAGCCTGCATCGTGCCGCGGAGGGACGAGACATGCAGATAGACCACGACGGAGAGCACAACACCAATGATCGCGATCATCGTTGCGATCTTAAAAGGCGCGAGGCGCCCATTGACCGAGGCTCGCGTGGCGCGTGTACGACGCGTCGCAGCTCGACGTCGCGGCGCTGCCTTGCCAGTGTCGATTGGGCGCGGAGCAGGCTTGCGACGTGGGCGCGGCGGCGCGGTAGTTGGGCGCGGAACGGCAACGGCCATCAGGCGGCGTCCTTCGGTAGGGCCGCAGGTGTCCGCTCAGCGACGCGTAGGCGCGACGAAGCGGCGCGAGGATTGCGGTCAAGTTCGGACGAGCCCGGACGAATCACTCGAGGTGTCAAGACACGCAGCGTGGCTTCGCGATTACACCCGCAGATCGGAAGATCCGGCGGGCACGTGCACGGTGCAGAGGCGTCACGGAACCGCTCTTTGACGATTCGATCTTCGAGCGAATGGAACGAGATGACCGCGATGCGGCCGCCTGGCTTGAGGATCTGCATTGCTGCATCGAGGCCGTCTTCGACCATCGCAAGCTCGTCGTTGACGGCGATGCGGAGTGCCTGGAAGACGCGCTTGGCAGGATGCCCCGAGCCGAACTGCGCGGGCGTCGGAATCGCGTGGCGGATCGTGTCGACGAGGTCGGCGCTGCGCTCGTAGGGCAGCGACATGCGGCGGCGGCAGATGGCGCGAGCGATCTGGCGCGAGTAGCGCTCTTCGCCGTAGCGCGAGAACATGTCGGCGAGCTCGCGCTCTGAGAGGTTGGCGAGTAGGTCGGCGGCGGTGTCGCCCCCACGCGGATCCATGCGCATGTCGAGCGGCGCGTCAACAGCGTAGGAGAAGCCGCGCTCGGGCTGGTCGATTTGCATCGAGGAGACGCCGAGGTCGAGCAGGATCGCATCGGCTTCGACGTTCTCGATGGCGAGCGAGCGGAAGGCGTCCACGAAATCCCGCTTGAGGAGGCGCACGGCCATGTCGGGATGGGAGGCTCGAAACGAGCGGGCACGGTTCTCGACGGAGGGGTCGCGATCGATCGCGACGTAGGCCCCACGCCCCTGCATCAACTCGGCCAGCATCGTGGCGTGTCCACCAGCACCAAAGGTGCCGTCGACGACGGTCATGCCGGGCTGCACGTCGAGCAGGGCCACGACTTCGTGCGCGAGCACGGGATCATGGATCGCGGCGTTAGCGGGCATCACGGACCAGGCGCTCTGCGACATTTTCGGCGCTCCCTTCCAAGTCGGCGAGGCCACGTTCCCAGGCCACGCGATCCCAAATTTCGAGTCGATCACGAACACCAACGACGACGATCTCGCGTTGGAGCACGGCGTGCTGCATCAGTGGTGCGGGTAGCGCGACGCGTCCCTGCCGGTCGAGCTCGGCTTCGACAGCGCCACCGAAGAGGAAACGCTCGAGCTGGCGGCCTTCACGCGTAAACGGATCAAGGCGCGAGGTCTGCGCCTCAACAAAGCTTTCCCAGCCGTCACGGGCGTAGATCGCGACGCAGTGATCAAGGCCTCGCGTGACGAACAGACCGTCGGCGAATGGCTCGCGCAGACGAGCAGGAACCGTCACGCGGTTCTTCTCGTCGAGCTTCTGAGCGTATTCACCAAGCAGCATTTCGGGTCATTTCTCTGGTGTCCGGAGTCCCCACTCGGGTTCCCCTTCTGTACCAATGCGCCCCACCATACCCCACTTTGTCCCACCTTGCAACTATTTCGTTAGAGTCGAACATATGTTCGTATCGGCATGGTTGAGCCGAAAAGGGCGCCCAAGCGCGATCTCGCCACCCAGCCTTTGTGACAGCGCGCCAAGGCCATCCCCCCTCCGCGCCCCACCCACCAATGTCCAGAAGGGGTCAGACACGATCTGGC
>JAEMTW010000164.1 GCA_016462095.1 Thermoleophilia bacterium | reverse complement strand
ACTCGACGGGCATCGCCCTGCAGGACTCCGCGATCGTGCCGCTCGAGTATCAGCGCGCAATTGAGGCCGGCGTTGGTGTCGAGAAAAAGATGATCTCGACGTAAGGACGGTTCCTAAACACTCGCGCCGGCTACTTATCGGCAGGCGGCGCGAGCTTTTCCATCAGGGCGCTGAGGTCGTTCGAGGAGACCTTTTCGCGCTTGAGAAACGAGCCGATCTCCTCGATCGTGCTCATCAGTGGCGATGGGAAGATGACCGTAGAGTTCTTGTCGACGGAGATCTCGACGAGGGTCTGCAGGTTTCGTAGTTGGAGTGCCAACGGGTGCGCCATCATCACATCGGAGGCGCGAGCGAGCTCGCCCGCGGCGAGCGCTTCGCCTTCGGCGGCGATGATCTTGGCGCGCTTCTCGCGTTCGGCCTCGGCCTGGCGTGCCATCGCGCGCTTCATCGTCTCGGGCAGTTGGATGTCCTTCAACTCGACGAGTGTCACCTCGACACCCCAGCCCTCGGTCTGGACGTCGAGAATCTCGCGGATGTTGACGTTGATGCGGTCGGTCTCCGACAGCGTCTCGTCGAGCGTGTGCCGCCCAACGACCGCGCGAAGCGTCGTCTGGGCGATCTGACCAATCGCAGAGTTGACATCTTCGATTGCGACGACCGACTTGATGGCATCGACGACGCGGTAGTAGGCGACAGCCGAAACGTCGACGGAGACGTTGTCGCGGGTGATGATGCCTTGGCTCTGGATCGGCAGCGTGACGATGCGTAGAGAGACGTTTTGTAGCCGATCAACGATTGGGATCAGCAACACGAGGCCGGGCTCGAACGGCTCCGAGCGCACCTTGCCGAGCCGAAACCGCACGCCGCGCTCGTATTGGGTGACGATCCGAATCGATGCACGCGCCAGCAGCGCGAGCACAATCACGGCAATCCCGATCCCGATCCACGTGCCCATCATCTTCGGCTCCTTGTTGTATATAAGTCTATTCGAATCTACGAGCCGGGTGGCCCACGATCGTGGCTCGTACCGAGCGCGTAGGCGCCATCCGTGTGCTGTAGTTCGTCCATGCGCCTGGCCGATGGTAGATACGTTCCGATCGAACAGGCCGAGCTGCGTACGTCGACTGGGTCGGGTCCAGGCGGGCAGCACCGTAATCGTGTTCAGACGCGCGTCGAGTTGCGCCTGCCCCTGTCGGCGATCAAGCTGACGCCCGAGGAGTTGCAGCGTGTGCGGCACCGATTACGCGCGCGCATCGTTGATGACATGATCGTGGTGCGGGCGGGTGAGCGCCGCTCGCAGGCCGACAATCGTCGTGCCGCCGAAGAGCGGATGTTGCGCGTCTTGGAAGATGCGTTGCGCGTCGATCCTCGTCGCGTCTCGACGGCGCCGACCAAAGGCAGTCGCGAGCGGCGCCTGCAGGGCAAGCAGCGCCAGGCCGAACGCAAGCAGTTGCGCCGCGCGCCGGGCGACGATTAGCACCCACTCGTGCTGGGCGAGTAACCCTGCCCGTCACTCTCTTCGTTCGAGGGTTGGAAGAGCGATGTCCCCGGTGCGACTTCACTTGCCGTTGTCGGTCGCAACACAAATTATTATAATCGTTGCTTCCGTGGGGTAGGCTAACGGGGTCTAAAAGGGAGAACACCGTGTCTCGAACGTTCCTACGTCGCCTGGTTAGTGCCAGCGCGGCAGTACTCGTGGTGGGAGTGGTTGGTGCGGGCTCGGCCTTCGCCAGTTCGACACTCCCGGCAGACAACCCCATCGATTATGCGGAGATGCAGAAAGGTGGCTTTGCTCAGGCCTTTGTGGTCAAGGTCAAGGGTTCAAAGATGGAAGGTGCAGCATTTTCGTCGAAGGTGAGCACAAAGCCTGTGTCTAACGTGGTCTTTGCAGGCCCGATCACCTATGCAGCCAAGATCGCCGTATCGAAGGGCGTTACGCGTGACGGCATGATCGTGCAGACCATCACGATTACGGCTAACTGCGGCACCACGACCATTTGCGCCTTGGCGAACGCGTTCGCCACGCTCTCGGGCGGTAACCAGGGCTCGGGTGTGATCATCGGCACCAAGATGGCGACGAACCGCTCGTCGTACGTCATCACCATGCTGTTCGATGAGCAGGGAACCAACCCGAACTTGAACATCAAGTTCTACCTGTACCAATTATAAGTGGTTGAGGAACCGAGCCTCTGGTGTCGTGATTGCTCGGAATCACGACACCAGAGGCTCGGTGCCCAAAAAATCCGTAGCACCCCAGTAAGCCGGAATTGCATTGGTGAGCATGCCGTGCGAGCATGACTCGATGCGCATCGCTCACGTCCGTGCTACCCCGGTCAACATCCCCTTCGTCGCGCCCTACCGCTTCGGCTACGGCTCGCTCGCGAGCGTGACCAAGACGATCGTCGAGGTTGAGTCCGATACGGGCCTGGTCGGTCTTGGCGAGGTCGCCGATGGTGATCGCGCGGCCGACGTGGAGGGGCTCGGCGCGCGGCTCACGGGCCTCGACATCCGCGACCTCGAGACCGCCCAGCACCGTTGCGTGCCCGGCTACCACTACAGCCCGTGGGCCAACAAGGTCGCGCTGCAGCGTGCCTTCGGCGGGATCGAGACAGCGCTTTGGGACCTCCGGGGGCAGGAGGAGGGCGCCTCGATCGCCGAGCTCCTCGGCGGGCCCGTGCGCACCGAGATCGCGCTGACCGAGTACTTCTCGCTGCGCTACCCCGGCCCCGATCATGCGGGCGAGGCGACGCCGGCCGAGGTTGCCGCTTCCTGCGCGGACCTCCTCGCTACGTACGGCAGCCGGATCTTCGAGGGCAAGGTCGGCACGATCGACCCCGAGGAGGAGCTCGAGATGGTGCGGCTGATCCGGGCCGCGATCGGCGACCTGCCGCTGCGCCTCGACGTCAACGGGTCCTGGTACCCGGAGACGGCGCGGCGGCTGATCCCGCTCTTCGAGGAGCACGGCGTCGACGCCTGGGAGGACCCCTGCGAGACGTACGAGGAGTTCGCGGCGATCCGGGACGTCACCGACCGTCCGATCTCCACGCACGTGATCGACTTTGAGCGCCGTCGCCAGCTCGGCGTGCCGGACGTTTTCGTCACCAACCTCAACGACCCGGGTGGCCTGCGTGCCGTCGTCGACATCGTGCGTCGCTGCGAGGAGGAGGGGGCGGGCTTTCGCTTCCACTCGGGAGAGACGGGTGTCGGCAGCGCCGCCTACCTGCAGCTGTCGGCCGCGCTGCCGTGGATCGACGACCCCGCGCAGACCCTGTTCCGCTGGTACGGGGACGACGTCATCGAGGGCGGACCGTTCGTGCCCCAGGATGGCATCGTGCGGCTGCCCGAGGGTTCGGGACTCGGCGTGCGGCTCGACCCCGAGGCGCTTGCCCGCTGCCACCGTCGCTACCTCGAGGAGGGGCAGTTCCCGCCCGCCTTGGGCAAGGAGTCGTACGTCGACCACTTCGTGCGCCGTTAGGCGGGCGTGGCGCCCGCGTCGAGGTGATGATGGTGCAGACGGGCCTTTCGAATGGCTCGTTCATCGGGAGTGCGCGCGCAACGAGTCCCAGCCAGTAGCGAATCTAGCGATTGTCGCGCGGCCATCGCATCTCGGTTTTGCACAGTTCGCTCTAGATTGGTCAGACCAGACATGGTACGAATTCCCTCATGTCTGAACTCACATTTGATTTTACGGGGCGCACAGCCCTGATCACTGGCGCTGCGAGTGGCGTCGGTCTGGCCACCGCGCGTCTCTTTCTGGAGGCGGGTGCGCGGGTCGCGTTGCTCGATCTCAAGCAGGAGCAACTTGCCTTGGCGAAGGTCGAACTCGGCCCCGACGTTGTGCTCTGCGCCGCCGATGTGACGCGCTCTGCCGATGTCGATGCGGCCGTCGCCACGACTGAGGCAGCCTTCGGGGGCCTCGACATTCTCGTCAACTCAGCCGGTATCGCGGGCGACTCGCTCCGCACCCTCGACGTCACGGATGCGGAGTGGGAGCGCGTAATGGCGATCAACTCGACCGGCACGTTCTATTGCATGCGCGCCGCGTTGCGGGGCATGGTCGACCGTGGCTACGGCCGCATTGTCAACGTCGCCTCCGTGGCGGGCAAGGAAGGCAACCCGATGGCGGGCGCCTACTCGGCCTCGAAGGCCGCCGTGATTGGCATGACGAAGTCGGTCGGCAAGGATGTCGCCGGGAGTGGGGTGCTGGTCAACTGCGTCACGCCGGCACCGATTGATACGCCAATGGTGCGGGGGCTCTCCGATGAGCACGTCGCCTACATGCTTTCCCGCGTTCCGATGGGACGACTCGCCACGGTCGAGGAGGCTGCGCAGTTGATCGCCTATCTGTCGAGTGATGGGATGACGTTCTCGACCGGCGCGGCCTTCGACCTTTCGGGCGGTCGGTTGACCTACTGAGAGTTCTGCTTCGGGTTGTGTGAGGCGCTGGTTGGAAAGGGCGAATGTCCAGAAGGGGTCAGACCCTATCTGGACATTTGATAGACGAGCTAGCTCGTCATCCAATG
>JAEMTW010000017.1:14571-17905 GCA_016462095.1 Thermoleophilia bacterium | reverse complement strand
GTAGAGCGTCTGTGGGTGGCATGCGGTCGTGATGGCCTGTTCGCGTCGGACGACCTTGGCGTCAATTTTGTGCGGATTCCTGGCATCGCTAAAGCCCTGACCGTCGCTGCTGCACGCAGCACACCAGGCCAGATTGCGGTCACCACGCCCCAGGTTGTGGTGACGAAGGACGCGGGTGCAACCTGGTTCTTGAGTGGGCTGACCGCCACGGCGGTGGCGATTGATCCGCGAGACCCGAGCCTCGTTTTTGCTACCGGCAACAACGGGCAATTGCACGCGTCGCTCGACGGCGGCAAGTCGTTCTAGCGACGGAGGGCAGTGCTGCCCTGACCAAGGTCAAGCAGCCACTCGGGTACGCGCACTGGACGTCCTTCGCGATTGACGCAGGCGTGTGATGTGACCCCAGTTGCGGCTGTCTGTCCATCAACCGCAAGCAGGTACGCAATCTGGAGGACTGTGCGAGAAATTTCGGCCACGCCTGCATGGACGGTGACGGCATCGCCGAAGCGAATGGCTTGTCGATAGCGGACGTTGACTTCAATCACAGCGAGGTCGAGGCCGTCAGTATGCACCTGAGCATAATCGTGACCACCGTGTGCGAGGAGCGCCACGCGGGCCTCTTCGAGCCAGGGCAGATACGACGCGTGGTGTACGACACCCATCGCATCGGTCTCTGCAAAGCGCACGCGTAGTGCGTGTGCGAACGGGTACTGCGCGACGTCGAGCGGAGGTCTGATTAGCTCGGCAGCCACGGGTCAGGACTCGGGTTCTTTGGACGGGTGGATGCGACCCGTGGTGTGCTTGAGTGGTTGGCCGCCTCGGCCCGACCGATAGCCAATGATCTCGGCCAAGATGGCGACGGCCGTCTCGGCGGGCGAGTGCGCACCGATATCGAGGCCGACGGGCCCGTAGATACGCTCGATTTGCTCGTCCGTGTTGCCCGCTTCGCGGAGTCGCGCATTGCGCTTCTCCTGCGTGCGACGCGAGCCCAAGGCGCCGATGTACCCGACATTGAGGTTGAGCGCGAGAGAGATCGCTGGGTCGTCGATCTTGGGGTCGTGGGTCAAGACCACTAGGTGGTCAGCCGCTTCGAGCTCGAGCTCCGGATAAGCCGTATCGGGCCACGAGGTAAGAATCACGTCGGCACTGGGTATGCGCTCTGGCGTGGCAAATTTGGCGCGCGGGTCGACGATCGCGGTCCGCCAACCAAGCGTCTTGGTCATTCGGCAGAGAGCCTCGGCCGTATCGACTGCGCCGACGACGACGACGCGTGGTGCGGGGTGAGTGCTCTCAACAAACAGCGTGACGTCATCCTCAAGGTCGAGAGCGATCGATTCTTCTCGGGCCACGGCGTCGGCGATCGTCTGCTCGGCGATCGTGCGGAGCGCGCCGGTGATCGTGCCAGTCAGTGCGCCCGTATCCGCGTCGAAGACGAGGCCGTTGCCGTTTTGATCGCCATTGAAGATCGTGGCGATGGCGCCGCGGCGCAGCACTGGGCGGGCTCGGAACCGGTCGAGCGAGACCCAGAGTTCGCCGCCACAGGCGAGTCCAACCTCAAGGGCAAGATCGTCGGAGATCCCGTAGTGGATCAGGCGTGGGGCAGCCGCGTCGTCGGTAAACAGTTCTTGTGCGGCACCGTAGATGTCGCCCTCAACGCAGCCACCCGAGACCGAGCCGGCCATCTCGCCACTCGAGGAGACGGCAAAGACGCTCCCGATTGGCCGGGGTGCCGAGCGGTAGGTGCGCACGACCGTCGCGAGCGCAACGTCGTCGCCGCGCGCGACCCAGGCGGCAGCAGTGGTGAGAGTCTCGTCGTTCATGCAGCGCTCCTCAGCGTGGCAGGTCGTACCGATGAGCGTCGACCACCCGAGGCGCGTAGTGCTTCGGCCAGCGACTCGAGCGCGAGCAAGTTGTGACCGGGGAGAAAGACGTCGACGTAGGGCAATGCGGCGGCCATGCCTGCGGCGAGCGGCTCGTAGCCTTCGGTGCCTTTGAGTGGATTGACCCAGATAATCGAGTGGCAGCGTCGGCGGAGTCGCGCCATCTCGAGCGTCAACTGCGAGACGTCGCCACGTTCCCACCCATCCGACACGATCACCACGATCGACCCGCGCGTCAGTCCTCGCCGTCCGTAAAGATCATTGAAGGCTTTGAAGGCATCGCCGATTCGTGTGCCACCGGCCCAGTCGGGCACGGCACGCGAGGCGCGCTGTAAGGAGGCCTCTGGGTCGTAGCCGCCAAGGTACGGCGTCAGTCGCGTCAGGCGGGTGCCGAAGGTGAAGGCCTCGACCTTGCGACCTGCGCTCACGGCCGCTTGGAGAAACAGCACGAGTGCGCGACTGTACGGCTCCATCGAACCCGAGACGTCGCAGAGAAAGACGACGCGTCGCTCGACGCTCTTCTTGCGACGAAACGCTCGCTCCACTGCTTCGCCCTCGCGGCGCATGGCGCGTCGGAGCGTCTCGCGCGGTGCAATCTGAAAGCCGTTCGGGGCGAGTTCGAGGCGCCGGGATGGCCGGGTGGGGAGGACGCGCACGAGGCGATTCATCAACGCGCGGAGGCGCACCAACTCAGTACGGGTCAGCGTCGAAAAATCGCGCTCACGTAGACGCTCATCCGCGCTGTAGGCCGCGAAGACGTCGGGCTCTTCTTGCTCGTCGTCCTGCTCGTCGGGGTCCTCGCTATCGCCAGGGCGTGGGGCGGCAGCCGGTGGCTGTGGGCGCTCATCGATGCCGATGCCCATGTCCGGCGCCTTCCCTCCGAGTCGGGTCGGGTCCTTCTCAAACCAGGCGCGGAAGGCGCGATCAAAAATCTCAAGGTCATCACGGCGTGCGATCAGCGTGCAGGCGAGCGCTGCATAGACCTCGTCGCGACGACGCAGATCAACCTCGTCGAGCGCACGCAGGGCGTCTTGGATTCGACCAGGGCCCACCTCAACACCAGCCTCGCGCAGGATGCGCCCGAACGTGACGAGCTTCCGGACGACTGCGTCGCCAGCGTTCATCAGCTGGCGGGGATCTGCGTGTCGTCGGCGACGGAGCGAGCGCGTTCGACGATTTGCTGCAGGTCGGCATCGCGGACGCGCCCAATGTCCTCGTGGAACTTCAAGACAGAGCCGAGCGTCAGGTCGACGATCCCCGCCTCAATCTCTTCCTGGCCGAGTGCGAGCAGGGCTTGCGTCCAGTCAATCGTTTCGGCAATGCCGGGCTGCTTCGTCAGATCGAGCGTGCGGAGCTCGTGCACGAACGCGGCGGCCTGAGCGGCGAGGCGCTCGGGGGCTTCGGGCACGCGGGCCCGGACGATCGCGATCTCGCGGTCGAGATCAGGCAGCTCT
>JAEMTW010000017.1:3800-14561 GCA_016462095.1 Thermoleophilia bacterium | reverse complement strand
TCCGACAACAACTCGAGCAGAAACGCTTCGAACTCGTCGTCGGCGCGATCGATCTCGTCGATCAGAAGCACGGGCGGAACCTCGTCGTCGCAGGCAATCGCGTCGAGCAATGGCCGGCGTTCCAGGAAGCGCGGTCCGAACAGCTCGTCAAGCACCGCTTCGCTTTGCCGAGCGTCACCGGTCGCCTCAAGCGTGCGGATATACAGCATCTGGCGCGCGTAGGCCCAGTCGTAGAGTGCATGGGCGACGTCGATTCCTTCGTAACACTGGAGGCGAATCAGTCGAGCACCGAGCGCGTCGGCAACGACCTTCGCGAGCTCGGTCTTGCCAACGCCCGCCTCACCTTCGAGCAGCACGGGCTTGCCGAGCTTGAGAGCAAGATGCACCGTCGTGGCGAGGCCGCGGTCGGCCAGGTACGACCGCTCGGCGAGCGCCTGCTGCACGCCGTCGATCGATACTCGCATCTCGTTGCTACTCACCGCGTCTCCCTAGGTCGAGGGTCTGTGAGGGAGACGATACCCTCCGGGAAGAGAACGCGCATCCAGCGACTCGTTCGCGGCGCTGCGCGAAAGCGACGGAAGGAGCGGAGATGGAAGACGTCGAGGCATTCGCAGGGCGCGCGGTTGAGGCGCTCGGCGATGACAACTTGAAGTGGGTGGCCGAGCCGGCGACGGTGGCGGCGTTGCTTTCGTTGGCTGCCGATGCGGCGCACGGCGTAACCCGGCCAGCCGCACCAATCGCAACCTTCCTCGCTGGCGTGACGCTCGGCCAGGCTGGTGGCGATCCCGCAGCGCTCGACGCCGCGCTCGCGCAGATTCGCCAAGCGATTCCCGGCTGAATCAGAGTGCGGGGGAAGATACACACCGACGCCATCAACTTTGCTTTGGGGTCAGACCCTGATGCAAAGTTACGGGCCAAGAGCGCTAGGCAAGATACCCACCGAGCGCCATCAACTTTGCTTTGGGGTCAGACCCCGATGCAAAGTTACGCAGAGACCAACTTTGCATCAGGGTCTGACCCCAAAGCAAAGTTGATGGCGCTAGGACGCGGGCAGAATCTGGATGCGAGGCACCGGGTAGATCGGTGGATAGTCCTGCTCGGCGGATGCTGCCGTCGCGAACGGGTCACTCCAATTCATCGAACTGGCGCCGCAATGTTGGAAGCTTGGAGTCTTGTAGATTCCCGCTGCACGAGGCCAGCGCACGGCAATCGGGAAGTCGCCGATTGACGTGTTGGACAGGCCGCCAGCACTGGCAACCCACGTGATCGTCCAGCGGCCTGAGGAGGCGCGGGCGACGGTCGACGTCCAGCCATCGATCGCGATCGCCTTGGCGCTCGGCCAGCCGGATCCGAGCCGGACGACGAGGCGATCTGTCGCCAAGCCAACTCCACCCTGGCCGACGCCGCAGCCGTGGGGAATGGTGATTGTCAACGTGCCGCGTTTACCGGCGATGGGCTGCTTGCCCTTGAGCTCGATCGTGGCGTGCGCTGCTGCACTCGGGGCGGCAACGAGGAGTGCGCCAAGCACAAGCAGGCGCGCGGTCAGTTTGCTTCTACGCATCACGAGGCCGTCACCAAGCGCAGCGCGCCCGGCAGGCACCGGAACGTGGCGGGGGTGGTGCCCGCGAGTTCGCCGTCGGCCTCGATCTGGAGTGGCGTGTCGCCCGAGACTGTCACGTTCAGCCCCTTGAGATGCGTGATCTCTGGATGCTCGCCGAGCGTGCCGGTGTAGAGGCGATGGATGTTGAGCGCGAGGTCTTTGGCGCCGACGTCGCCCACCAGCACCATGTCAAGCAGCCCGTCGTCTGGCCGGGCACCGTGTGCGACCTTAATGCCGCCGCCCAGCGAGTGGCCGATCGCGCAGACCACGCAAGAGGCGGTGACGTCGATCGGACGTCCATCTAGCTCGAGGTGGATCGGCGTGTTGGTGTAGGCACGGAAGCCTTGGAAGGCGGCGAGGAGAAAGGTCGGAGTGCCACCCATCCGCTTCGACATACCGTTGGCGCGTTTCGCAATCGCACCCGTGACGCCCGCAGATGCAGCATTCGCGAACCGGCGTCCGCCCTCTGGGTCGCCCGTGGAGATGACCTCACCGACGTCGATGCGTCGAATCGGGCCATCGGCAATCGCCTGCAGGGCAGCCTTCGTTTTGGTCGGGATGTCGTGGCTGCGAATGAAATCGCGGCCGGTGCCGCGCGCGATCACGCCGAGTGCGGCTTCACCAAACGGCGTACCGCCGGCACCAACGAGGCCGTTGACGACCTCGTGCACCGTGCCGTCGCCACCAACGGCGACAACCACATCGGCGCCCGCCATGCTGGCTTCGCGCGCCAGCTCGGTGGCGTGTCCCGGGGCCTCGGTCAGGCGCTCTTGAACGCGCAGGCCGAGGCGCTGCGCCTCGGCGACAAGTTCGGGCCACTTCTGCCCCGTCTTGCCGTTGGCGGAGGCAGGGTTGATGATCATGACGACGCGGCGAGTCATGCGTGCTTCGGCTCCGAGACGAGGGCGCCGAGTGCGATCGGGGCGCAGGACAACACAGTCGCGCGTTGCGCATCGGGGCTCAGGCGTGTTGTGGGCTCGTTGACGCGATTCGAGCAGATCAGAAACGAGGCGGCCGAGACGCCGCGCAACGGCGCGATCGTCAAGAGTGGTGCGGTCTCCATATCGACAGCGAGCGCACCGCGAGCGGCCCAGTTGGTGGCGCGACCGGCGCCCGGGTCGTAGAACGCATCTGTCGTCGCGACGAGACCGACCCGCATGCGCACTCCCGCCTTTTTGGCGTCGTGGACGGCCGCGTGCACGATCTCAAAGTCGGCAAGCGGCGCGTGCGGCTCACCACCGACGTAGGTCTGGCTGGTGCCATCGGCCGGAATTGCCGCGGCCGCGCAGAAGAAATCGCCTGGAGCAAGCACGGGAGAGAGCGAGCCGCAGGTGCCGAGCCGCACGATGCGGCGCACGCCGAGCTGGATCAACTCTTCGATCACGATCGCCGCCGACGGGCCACCCATGCCTGTCGTCTGGACGCCAACAGTGTGGCCGTTGAACTGGCCTGCGTAGCCATTCAGACCACGCGCGTCGGTAACGAGCTCAGCACCTTCGAGCAACTCCTTCGCGATCAGTTCGGCGCGCGCGGGGTCGCCGACAAGCAGAGCATGCTCGCCGTAGGCTCCCGTCCTCGTTCGCAGATGCTCAGGCATGTGCTGGCATCGTAAGCGGCGCGGTACCGTGTCTGCATGAGTGACCTCGCCACTGCCACGCCACTCCGGGCTGGCGGTGGCGCAATCGTGGCGCTTTCGATCGCGGCGGCAACGATGTTTGCGATTCCTTATTCGACGCAGGCGATCGTGCCTGAGGTCGGGCGCGATCTCGGCGTCGGGCCAGCGGTGACGGGTCTGACGATCACGGTCTTGGTGGTCGGGATCGCAGTCGGAGCCTGGCTGATGGGGCCCCTGTCCGATCGCATCGGGCGGCGACGCGTGATGTTCGGGTCCTGTGCGCTGCTGGCCGTACCGACGGTGCTGATCATTTTTGTGCAGGGCATCGTTGAGCTTTTGGTGCTGCGCTCGCTGCAGGGGCTGCTGCTTCCCGGGCTGCTGACGGTGGCGACGGCCTATGTCTACGAGGCATTCCCGGCGCATCGCGTGCCAACGGTCGTTGGCATCTATACCTCAGCGCTCGTCTTGGGCGGTTTTCTGGGGCGGACAATCCCGGCGCTGCTGGTGACTGAGCTTGGCTGGCGCGCGTCCTTGGCGGTGTTGGCGATTCCCATGTTGCTCAGTGCGGTTTTGATTCGCATGCTGCTGCCTGTTGCGCCGCCACCACCAAAGGCACGCTCGCCGCTGCGTGCCCTCCGTGCCCACCTCAGCAACACGCCGCTGCTGCTCAATGCGCTCGCCGCTGGCTGTACGTTCTTCGCGTTCGTCGGGCTCTTTTCGGTGATCGCGTATCGGCTCGAATCGAGTGTCTTTGGCCTGAGTCCTCGCGAGGTCGGGGCGTTCTACATCGTCTGGCTCGTTGGTGCAGTGGCGCCGCTGGCGGTGCGCTGGGCTGGGCGGCTCGGACCACGGATCGTGCTCCCGATCTTCCCGCTGATCGGCGTCCTCGGGCTGGCGTTGGGGAGCCTGCCGTACCTAGTTGCCGTCATTGTTGGGCTCGCGATTTTGGCGGGCGGGTTGTTTTCGATGGTTGGTGTCGCGCAGTTACTCGTCCCCCAGCTGACGCTGCGCGATAGAGGGAGTGCGATGAGTCTGCATCTGACGATCTATTACCTGCTCGGTTCGCTTGGCCCATTCATGCTGGGCGCTGCGTGGAGCACGGCTGGGTGGACGGGCGCTGCGCTGCTCGCCTTGTTGGCACTTGTGGCCGCTTTTTTGCTGACGCTGCTGCTGCGGCGATCCGCACCAGCAGTCGGCGTATCAGAGGCAGAACCAGAGCCGGTGCTATCGTGAGCCAACTGATGGCTCGGCCTTCTCAATTCCACGGAGCAGTATGAATCGCATCTTCAGAAACGCCGTGTTCCCGATTATGGTCGTGATCCTGATCGCGTTTCTTGCCCAGCGACTCCTGCTGAACAACGACGCCCCCGAGGCGCCGCCGCGGAATTGGTCGACGATGCTGACCGACCTCAAGGGTGGCGACGTCAAGGAGCTCGAGCAGAACACGTCGGCTAATAACGTCAAGGTGACGCTTAAGCCGGCTGCGAATGCCAAGCCAGACGCCGAGCCCGTCACCTATACCGTCGGCATTCCGGGCGAGAAGGCGTGGGATGAGGTCTACGACGCGAACAAGGACGCACTCAACATTACGGGTGCAGAGACGGGTGGCTCGTCGTTGATGTCGCTCTTGATCAACGTGCTGCCGTTCGTGCTGTTTATTGGTCTCTGGTTGTTCATCATGAATCGGATGCAGGGCGGCGGCGGGAAGGTGATGAGCTTCGGTAAGAGCAAGGCCAAGCGGATGACGCCCGACATGCCGAAGGTCACCTTCGCCGATGTGGCTGGTGCCGATGAGGCTGTCGAGGAGCTCGCGGAAATCAAGGAGTTCCTGGAGAACCCGAAGAAGTTTCAGGCGCTTGGCGCCAAGATCCCGAAGGGCGTCCTCCTGTTTGGGCCTCCGGGCACGGGCAAGACGCTGCTGGCGCGTGCCGTGGCGGGCGAGGCGGGCGTGCCGTTCTTCTCGATCTCTGGCTCCGACTTCGTCGAGATGTTTGTCGGCGTCGGCGCGAGTCGTGTGCGTGACCTGTTCGAGCAGGCCAAGCAGAACTCGCCGTGCATCATCTTCATCGACGAGATCGACGCCGTCGGTCGTCATCGTGGTGCCGGCATGGGTGGTGGCCACGACGAGCGTGAGCAGACGCTCAACCAGTTGCTCGTTGAGATGGATGGCTTTGAGGTCAACGTCAACGTGATTCTGATCGCCGCCACGAACCGCCCCGACGTGCTCGATCCGGCGTTGTTGCGTCCCGGCCGTTTCGATCGCCAGATCGTTGTCGATCGTCCCGATCGCTCGGGTCGCGAGGCGATCCTCAAGGTGCATTCGAAGGACAAGCCACTCGGCACCGAGATCGACCTTGGCGTGTTGGCCGGTCAGACGCCGGGCTTCACGGGTGCCGACTTGGCGAACCTGATCAACGAGTCGGCGCTCTTGACTGCTCGTGCGGGCAAGAAGACGATCACCATGTTCGAGCTCGAAGAGGGCATCATGCGTGTGCTTGCCGGGCCCGAGAAGAAGACGCGGCTGCTGTCGGAAGAAGAGCGCCTGATCACGGCGTACCACGAGATGGGGCACGCGTTGGTTGGGCATTTCCTGCCGAATTGCGATCCCGTCCACAAGATTTCTGTCGTCTCGCGCGGTCAGGCATTGGGCTACACGATCTCCCTGCCGACGGAAGACAAGTTCCTCGTCACGCGTGCCTCGCTCAACGATCAGTTGGCGATGACGCTCGGTGGTCGCGCGGCCGAAGAGCTTGTTTTCAACGAGATCACCACGGGCGCCTCGAATGACATCGAGAAGGTTACGGCCACGTCGAAGGCGATGGTAATGAAGTACGGCATGAGTGAGAAGCTCGGCCCGCGCGCCCTCGGCCACGATCAAGGTAACCCGTTTCTCGGCCGCTCATTTGGCGCCGAGGCCGACTACTCGCAGGAGATCGCCCGCGAAATCGACGACGAGATCCGCCGCATTATCGAGGAGGCGCACGAACGCGCCCGCGTCATGCTGATGGAGCACATGGATTCGCTCCACCGCCTCTCGAAGATCCTGCTTGACCGCGAGACGATCGATCGCAGCCAGTTCCTCAAGCTGCTCGACGGTGTCCCTGAAGACGAAATCTGGGTTGCCGAAGTCACACAAGACTCGACACCCGAGAAGCCAGCAAGCACGCCGGAGCGCTCGTCTGGTCGACCACGCATTCCTGGCTTCCCGTTGCCGGCTCCGCCGGACGCGCCGCCCGCTGGGGCGTAGCGCGCGGGTCGCTGAGGAGTGTTGCGCATGCAAGCGCGACACAGATTGGCGCATCTCCGGTAGTCTTCGCCAGCAAGGGAGCAGCCCCGCTCCGCGCTGCCTGTCAAGCGACAGGCAGGGTTGACCTTTTGAGAGGATGTGGCTCGTGGCCAAGTCTGGAATTCGCATCGCTGTCACGATGGCCTGCACCGACTGCAAAGAGCGGAACTATCAGACCAACAAGTCGAAGCGGAACACGCCCGACCGCATCGAGTTGAAGAAGTTCTGTCGCCGCTGTGGCACGCAGACCGTACATCGAGAGACCCGCTAGTCCCGTATGGCTGAGGCCGACGACACCGTTCCCGCACCGCGGGACAAGGACGCTGAGCGTCGTGCGAAGCGCGCCGAGCGCGCCGCTCGCGCACGCCCTGCCAAGAGCCAGACTGGTAGTCCCAAGGATCGCCAGGGCTTCGGCGCGTTCGTTCGAGAGTGTGTCGCTGAGCTCAAGCGCGTCCAGTGGCCGACTCGTCCGCAGCTGATCCAAGCAACGGCAGTCGTGATCATCACGTGTTTCATTGTCGGCGTGTATCTCTACGCGCTCGATTCCCTGTTCTCTCGTCTCGCTGGGTGGCTCATTACCCAGCAGGCGGGGTAATCAACGAGGTCCATACCTATGTTCCGCTGGTACGCCATTCACACCTATTCGGGTCACGAGGACAAGGTCCGTCGTAACCTCGAGCAGCGCCGTCGCACCCAGCAGGGTGGCGAGGGTCTACGCCGCATTGTCGTGCCGACCGAGCACACCGTCGAGACGCGTGACGGCAAGAAGGTCGAGAAGGAGAGCCGCGTGCTCCCCGGCTACGTCTTGATCCAGATGGACTCGACTCCCGAGGCAATCAGCCTCGTGCGCAACACGCCTGGGGTGACCGGCTTCGTCGGCGCCCAGGGCAAGCGCGAGGAGATGACGCTCGTACCGCTCGGCCAGGCCGAGGTCGACAAGCTGCTCCGCACGGAGAGCGCTGAGGCCAAGCCGAAGGCTGTCGCCGAGTTCCAACTCGGCCAGATGGTCAAGGTCACGTCCGGTCCGCTCGCCGATTTCGACGGCGAGATTATCGAGATCAACAACGAGTCGTCGAAGCTCAAGGTGCACGTGTCGATCTTCGAACGTCAGGTGCCGGTCGAACTCGGCTTCTCTGATGTGAAGCGCCTCGACTAACGCTCGTCTAGCATTCTGCCGCGTTCGCCATTAGGCAACGCCTGACAGTGGGAGCTCGGAAGTCCGGGCGTTCGCACCACAGGAGGTCACGATGGCCAAAAAGGTCGTCACCATCATCAAGCTCCAGATTCCCGCCGGACAGGCCAACCCTGCTCCGCCGGTCGGTCCCGCACTCGGCCAGCACGGCGTGAACATCATGGACTTCTGCAAGGCCTTCAATGCCGAGACGGCAAGCTCGCAGCAGGGCCGCATTACGCCAGTTGAGATTTCGGTCTACGAGGATCGCTCCTTTACGTTCATCACGAAGACGCCGCCTGCGGCCGTGCTGATCAAAGAGGCGCTGAACCTGAAGAGCGGTTCGTCTGTGCCACACCGCGACAAGGTCGGCACGCTCAGCCAGGCTCAGCTCCGCTCGATCGCCGAGACGAAGCTACAGGACCTAAATGCAAACGACGTTGAGGCTGCGATGCAGATCATCGCCGGTACCGCCCGTTCGATGGGCGTGGAGGTAGAAGCATGAGCGGCAAGAAGCTCGCAGCAGCGCGCGCGAAGATCAATCGCGAGCACCTGTACCAGCCGATCGATGCTGTCCGACTCCTGAAGGAGCTCGAGACCGCCAAGTTCGACGAGACCGTTGAGGTGCACTTCCGCCTCGGCATCAACGTCCGTCACGCCGAGGAGCAGCTCCGCGGCACCGTCATGCTGCCGCACGGCACGGGCTCTGACGCCCGCGTGATCGTGTTCGCTCAGGGCGAAAAGGCCGCTGAGGCCGAGGCTGCTGGTGCCGAGATCGTCGGTGGCGACGAGCTTGCACAGCGCATCCTTGACGGCTTCGACGACTTCGATGTCGCCGTCGCCACGCCCGACATGATGGTCGTCGTCGGTAAGCTCGGCCGCGTTCTTGGACCCTCCGGCAAGATGCCGAACCCAAAGACCGGCACCGTCACGATGGACGTCAAGAAGGCCGTGGAAGAGATCAAGAGCGGCAAGATCGAGTACCGCACCGACCGCACCGGCATCGTGCACGTGCCGCTGGGTAAGAAGTCGTTCGGCGAGCGCGAGCTCGGCGAGAACTACGCGATGGTGCTGGAGGAGATCCTCCGCGCCAAGCCGGCCTCGACCAAGGGTCGCTACATCAAGTCTGTCGTGCTCAGCTCCACCATGGGGCCAGGCATCAAGATCGATCCGTCGCGCATACGCGACGTGCTCGAGGAGACGACCGCCTAACCAGCGTCGTTCTCCCACACTCTGCGTCCTGTCGCCAAGGACCGCCGGCACCAGCCCCGTTGTGGGGTTGGAGAAGACCGGCGCAGGCGGTGAGTCACCACAGAGGCCGACATGTGTCGCGCCTTTCGTTGTGTCCGCCGTCCAATCGGCGGGCACGCATACGAAAGGAGGTGGTATCACATGTTGAAGGAACGAAAAGAAGAGGTCATCAACCAGATTGAGCAGCAGCTCAATTCGGCGACCTCGCTGATCGTCACGGACTATCGCGGACTCGGCGTGCAACAGCTCGCCGAGATTCGCAACGAGCTACGGCCCCTTGAGGCGTCGCTGCTCGTGTCGAAGAACACGCTGACGCGCATTGCCGCTACGCGTGCCGGACAAGAGGGCATCCTCGAGTTTTTGTCCGGTCCGACGGCGATCGCATTCTGTCATTCGGATCCGGCTCCCGTTGCCAAGGCACTTGCCAAGGCGGCGAAGGAGACGACGATTCTGAAGTTGAAGGGTGGCCTCGTTGACGGGGCCGTGCTCAATGAAGACGGAATCAAGGTGCTCGCAACGCTGCCGTCGAGGCATCAGTTGCACGCACAGCTCGTGTTCGCCCTGGCAAGTCCGATCACTGGACTCGCCGGTACTCTCGCAGCAATTCCACGCAGTCTCGTGATTGCGTTGGATCAGATCGAAAAGCAGAAGGCCGCCGCGTAAGCGGACGGTTACACACCGATACAAGGAGTAAAGGTCATGGCATTGTCCACAGATCAACTGATCGAAGAGATCAAGGGTATGAGCGTGATGGACCTTTCGACGCTGGTGAAGGCGCTCGAAGAGGAGTTCGGCGTTTCCGCTGCTGCTGCTGTCGCCGTTGCGGCACCAGCTGCAGGTGGCGGCGGTGGCGAGGCCGAGGCAGCCGAGGAGAAGACGTCGTACGACGTCTTCCTCGTCGAAGCCGGCTCGCAGAAGATCCCGGTCATTAAGGTGATCCGCTCCGCGACGGGTCTTGGTCTCAAGGAGGCCAAGGACATCGCCGACGGCGCACCTGGCATGGTCAAGGAAGGCGTTCCGACTGCGGACGCCGAGAAGATGAAGGCCGAGCTCGTCGAGGCCGGCGCCACCGTCGAACTGCGCTAAGCAGCCTCGTCACCGGGCTCGCGCTCGGGTGGTGTGTTCGTCAGAAGGGCCCCGGGGTAACCCGGGGCCCTTCGTCGTTTGTGACCGTCGCAATCCAGGTCGACTCGTGACCCAGGGAGGACATGACAACCGCGCGGATGTGGTGTCCTCCCCTCAACTGCGAGTGGGCAGGTCAGGCGTCTTGGTGCGGGAGGACACCACATCCGCGCGGTTGTCATGTCCTCCTAGCAAGACCGTCAGCCCGGCACCTCGACACGACAGACGATTGCTGCCCGCTCGGCCAAGTCGCGGTCGAGCGTGGCGAGGGGAGCGCCGATCAGGCGGGCGAGCGCGACGTATTCGGCCGCCTCGGTGCGGGGGTGGTTGAGGAGGTCGGCGACGCGCCACGACTCTTCGCCAAGTTGGGGGTGGCTGAGTTCGGTGATGGGCGCGCGATCAAGTGCCCGGCGCATGCGGCGGGCTTCGGCCGTCGGGATCACGCCGCGGCGCGCGAGATCATGGAGCAGCGAACGGCATTCCGACCAGAGCAGGGGAGGGGCGACCAGATCGTCCGAGCCCGCACTCGTCCACGTGGGCTTGGCGGCCAGCATCGGTAAGACGATCGTGGGGTCGACGACCAGCATTAGACGTCGGCCTCTGTGGGCGGCTGATGTTGGTGAGCCGATGTCACAAAGGGGTCAGACCCTTTAGTGACATCACGGCGAGGACGACTCCAAGTGCCTGAAACAAACGCAGTGATGTCACTAAAGGGT